>JAGTUW010000087.1 GCA_018224345.1 Bacteroidota bacterium | reverse complement strand
GACCGCGGCTGTACTGATAGGTTTTCCAGACGGCAAAGATCGCACTGGCGATAAGCACGAACGGTGTCATCGGGCGCATGATGTCCTGAAGAACCCCAAGGGTATTCCACGCTGCTCCTGCAAGAAAAAACAGATATATGAGTGTTATTACGACACTATCCGGTATATTTTTCAATCGTTCGATTATGGGTGAACTCATGTTACAACTCCCATGCGGTCGCCGACAGCGAGCGCACCGCGTGTGAGACCGGGAATACTCTGATTGGAGAGGAACGTCTTTCCGACAGATAACAGTCCGGACAACGGCGTATCCAGCCTCGGGTAACGAAAAGGGAACATACGTTTGTCATGCGGAATCCCTCCGACAGGAGTTTCGACACAACCGGTATATATTCTGAATGTCAATGGAGTCCCGTGCTGAATATGCTGTACTGCCCTTTCATTAAAATCTGTAAGACAGGATCGCAATGCAAGCAGAATTTCATTTTCAGCATCTTTTTTCGACACCTGATCGTCGGAGCGTCTTCTCGGCAGCTTCGGGTGCGTTACTGTGATCACTGTGCATCATCGTGCCTTCCTGACGGGAATACTCCGCTGCTTCCACCGCACAGCGCCGTGCTGATAACGAAGTCGAATCCCTTCCAGGCCAATAAGGACAGAGGCAAGCACGCCGATGGGATGAAGAACAACGGTAAGAACACCATGCCCTGTCCCCCATGAAAGAATGATACGCAATAGCAGGATAAGTCCGACGGCGATGCTTGCAGGAATGATACAGGCAGTAAAGAGCAGGAAAAATGGAACAACGAAGATCAGAAGCAGAAAGAGAAGTAAGCTGAGAAACAGCGGTGTATTGAAGCCAAATGCGGCAAAGAAATTTTTCGAAAATCCCTCGCGGATTTCCGGCACACTTTCATACATACGGCAACGGACACTTCCCCTGCCGATTGTCAGCAACATGCGTCCATCGTACCGCTTCACCCTTCGTGCCAACTGCACATCCTCGACGATATGCGAGCGTACGGCGGAATGTCCGCCAATGCGCCGGTACATATCTTTTGTAAAGGCAAACCACTGCCCGTTCGCAGCAGCGAGCGCTTCCGAACGCAGGAGGTACACGAGCGGCAGCGGCAGAAACGCATAGAGAATGAGATCCATCATTGGTATGATTGCGGTCGCGGCGACACCGCGAAGCAATTGTTGCGGGAATGTGGATACGGCATCGGCACCGTAGGCCTCCATCGCCGCAACCGTTTTTTCGACCGCGGCCTCTGCCGGCTGAACGTCGGCATCAACAAAGAGGAGGATACTTCCCTCCGCCTGATCAGCAAGCTGATGACACGCCCAGTTTTTCCCTGTCCATCCCTCCGGCAGCGCCTTGCCAGACAGTAATCTGATGCGGCTATCCTCATGTTCGTGTCTGCGAACAATATCTGCGGTTGCATCGGTAGAGTTGTCATCGAGTACCAGTATGTTCAGATAGCGATAGCTCTGCCTGCACAGCAACCCGAGTAACGCGTCGATGTTGCGCTCTTCATTACGTGCCGGAACGCAGACCGTCACGTGTGGAGCTGTCACGATATGCAAAGAATCAGTGGATGTTGTCACTGCCGCCGTCCGCTTCTTTCTTCCGGCGCTGCGGAGATACGGACCACGCATCATGTTCACGGTGACGATGACAGCGAGCACGATGAGAATGGCAATGATAACGGACAGCAGAACGTGCATGATGTGTTCACCTAGTCGGTGGATGACACCGGCGGAATGCCGGCCGGGTCCGGATCCGACCGCTCCACGGTTGAAATGCCGGAATGCGTCTGTCTTCCCGATTTCCAAAACCTTCCCCGAATGGAAAGCGTTATCAACGTCAGCAGTTTGCGTCTCCCTGAAACAACTGGCCGGCGTACAAAAACATTGTAGTCCGCCCTTTCAATTTCTCTGAGAATCTCACGATACAGCGCAGCGGCCGAACGCACCGCGAAACGTGCCTGCCGGTGCAGAAGCGGAATACCCAGTTCGCCGTAATCAAAATATGAGTGTGCCCGCTCTACCTGAACCTTCAGAAAGGCGCGCATTGCGGGCGTGACACGACGCGCTGCGATATCCTCGATGCCGACTCCGTAAAACATCATCTCATCCTGCGGAAGGTAGACCTTGCCCCGCAACTGCCAGTCTTCGTCGATATCACGCAGAATGTTTGTCAGTTGCATTGCAATCCCCAGTGCCTCCGCATGTGGGAAGGCACTGCGATCCCGGTAGCCGAACACGTAGGTCATCATCAGGCCGACGACGGATGCCACGCGATAGCAGAAAGATTTCAATTCCGCGAACGATTGATAACGATCAATGGTCAGATCCATTTCCACACCCTTGATCAGGTCCAGCGGGAGCTGAAGAGGAACACCGTATTTACGAAGCACGGGGAGAAACACCACCAACACGGGGTGCTGTGATTCCCCACCTTCCCAACCCTGCAGCAATTCGTCACGCCAGTTATCGAGCTCCTGTTTCAACTGTCGGCGATCCCGGGAACGCGGTGCGTCGACAATATTGTCGGTGTACCGACAGAATGCATACACTGCGTACACATCCTGCCTCCTGGATGGAGACAGGAACTGTGTCGCTAAATAAAAACTTTTGGAATACGTGCGTGCCAGGATTTTCGCATATGCCATGGAAGGTATGCGATCGAGTGTGCCGTCGGCGTTGGGGGAATGGGTGATCATAATCGGATTCCGTTATCTCAGGTGCGGTTTGTTATCTCAGGTGCGGTTAGTTATCTCAGGTGTGGTTAGTTATCTCAGGTGTGGTTAGTTATCTCAGGTGCGGTTTGTGCTGAACACGGCGGCGACGCAGACCGGACAGATATTCATACAGAGCAATCGTCGGTGTCAACAATGCGAACAGATATGCAAAATCCTCAATCGGAATCGTGAAGACGCGAATACCGATAATTGCAGTTGGTGCATATGTAACAACTGGAAGTGCCGTCAAAATTCCGTTGACGACAAGAAAAAACACCAGCATGACAACCATGAACATCGCATACCTTCCGGTAAACAGGATGCGGGTTCGGAGTATAAAAACATCCAGCAGCAGGGCGGCAAACAAAGCGAGAAGAACGATAGCGGTATACGTCATCTTTCCCTCAGAAAATAACCGACGGTCTCCCACACGAGAATCGATGTCATCGGAACCACGAGAAAAAACAGAACTTCCTCGACTGGAAGATTGATGATGCGGATTGCCATGGTGTACTGGCCGGAAAATGACCAGTGCCCTGCTTCGGTGACAATGACATCCCAGATCAGAAACGGTAGGGCAACAAACAGGGTTGCAAGCAACGCAGGGGAGAGCTGTCTGTGCAAGGACAGATTTCTGTCACGGAATTTCCAGAGAAATGGTGCTGCGACGAGCAACATCAACAAAAGATAGGTGAATTGTGCCATGGGAAAGGCCCGTAGACTCCTCAAGTTCATGAGCTTCCGTTCTGAAGGGAAGAATCTTCCCGCATGGAGAAACAAGAAGCGTCATCTGGAATGGATAGCGGAACTGTTGTTCCTGCATGTAACAACAAAAAAAAGACCGGAGAGTTTCCACTCTCCGGTCCTGCACTCGACTCTTTTAATCGAGAGAGGTGCGTCTTACTCGTTTATGATTGCATCCGACGGGCAGACATCAATACAGGTCGGTGAATCCGCATAGCCTTCGCACATATTGCAAAGTTCGGGAACGCTGAAGGTGATATCCTCACTCATTGGAGGACGCGTCTCACCATTAACTTCGTAAGAAGTACCGGCGTCGAAAATTGCGTTGGTCGGACATTCATCGATGCATGCTGCGCAGTTAATGCAATCATCAGTGATGACGATCATGGGAGGTACCTTTCTTCAAGTAAAGTGATTCATGTAATCGCACGGTGCACATCGTGCCCTATTAAAATAAGAGTCATTGGTATCAGAAGCAATGCACCCGGCTCCCCCCACTCACGATCATATTTGTCTATTGGAGCTGCTGCGCGTTGACCGGCAGACGACTGATACTAAAAATACAGTTCACCTTTCAGATACAATGATGCGGGATAGTACCAGAATTCGTCGTTCTCTCCTCCATAGGGAAGCAGAAGGCCCGCGCTGACTGTGGAGTTCTCCGAACTTGACCATCCGGCCACCAGAGAGAGAAAGCCACTCCCGTCACCGGGATTTCCCATCAGCCCGATATTCGCAACGACCAGGGGATGCACACGATAGCTGCCACCAAGGTAGAGATATTTTGTTCCGAGGTTCAAGATTTCACCCCTGAAAAGACGCAGCAGTTCATACTTACCCGGATCGGTGTGTCCCTCTCCGTTATACAGATATTCTATGAGTCCATACAATTCGGGTGTGAATTGATAATCAGCACCGATGATGAGGCGCAGGTATGCGGAATTGAGACGATGCTCCTGATCTCCTGCATACACCGCTTCACCGCGCACACCGGCGCCAAACAGATTGCCGGCGAAATCACCTCCGATAGTCACACGCCTGTCGAAGTAACCGCCCATGACTGCGATATCGAATTCCGAATAATTCGTGCGGAAGCGTACGCCGGCGTTGGTGCTGTCGGGCACATCGTCGTCCCCACGATGTCCGCGCGCACGCCGGAAATTCACCACCGCCTGGATATCGGTGAACGTTCCGAGATATACTTTCGCCGATACCGCATCAGCGCCATCCTTTTCGATTTTGTCGAAACTCGCCGGATTGATCGGATTGAACAGATCGGTGGGATTCCAGATCCTGCCGCTTCCCCACTGTATCCGTTGCCGTCCTGCGATGATGTTTCCCCAGGAGAGATTCTGTCTGAAGTACAGTCGATCCACATAGTGCTGCAGGGATACGTGGTCTTCTTCGAGCAATTGCCAGCGCAAGTCCGCTACCTGACGATTGGTCTGTCCTGCGGTGGGAGCAAAGAGCATGCTCTGCGACCTGTACAATACATCGACTTCATGCTCAAGGCTGAGACTGGCTCCTTCCCACAAATCCAATCCCGGACGAAGACGCAGGCGCGTCAGGTTCACCGCCATATCCTGATCAAGATCCGCAAGGCTGGCCAGAGCGGAAGGAAGGCGCTGATACATGGGAAGATCAACGACGTAACCGGAGAAGCGCAGATTGACCTGTCCCGCCGCAGGAACGGTATATACGATGAAAAACAGAATGAGGAGAAAAAACGGGACTGGCTGTCGCATATGTGCACTCCTCTGTCGGCCGATGCTCCTGTCGGTTTGCGGGAATCGTATCAAAGGGATTCATCCTGTTCGATCACACCGTCACGCAGGAGAATCAGACGCTGTGCCCGGTCGATGACATGCTGGTCGTGCGATGAAAAAACGAAAGTGAGTTTATGCTCGCGGTTCATCTGCTGCATAAGATCCAGCAGGGTTGCTCCCGTCTCCGAATCCAGATTCGCGGTCGGTTCATCGGCCAGAATGATCGATGGATTGTTGACGATCGCCCTTGCCACTGCGACACGCTGTTGCTGTCCGCCACTCATTTCATTGGGACGCTTGTCTGCAAGCTGCGCGATGTCAAGCTCGCGCATGATCTGACGGGCACGTTCGTGCCTGCTCTTTTCATCAATACCGAGAAGCATCATCGTGAACTCTATGTTCTCCATGGCGGTCAGTACGGGAATAAGATTGTAGGCCTGAAACACGAAACCGAGTTTTTCGAGACGAATGGATGCAACCTCATTACGGGATTTCTCGCCGATATCCTCACCGGTAAAAAAAACGTTGCCTTCTGTCGGTGTATCCAGGGCTCCGGCAATGTTGAGCAAGGTGGTTTTCCCACTGCCCGAGGGACCCGCAATCACGGTGAACTCTCCCTGCGCAATGCTGAGATCAATGCCGCGTAACGCATGTACCGGTACACCGCTGTCGGAATAGGTTTTGTGTATGCCTTCGAGACGAATGACTTCCATGATGCTGCTGTCCTGTCTTTCTTTCTGTGTCGTTATACGTATCGGATGGCGGTGACCGGCTGAAGACGCGTCGCTTTCAACGCGGGATAGAGAGCACCCAACAATGCCGTCACTGGGATGATGAGCACAACACTGACGATACTGTTGATCGTCAGACGCGGATAGATTATCGCACCTGCGCCGAAGGACGTCAGACTTTCGGCAAAGATGCTGAGGTCGATACCGATCGTCCCGAGTGGCAGAAGCATGGCAATACCGAGCAGGATGCCCGCTCCCGTACCGATCAGAGCCAGAAGCAGCGCTTCGATCATGACCATACGAAAGACATAACTGTTCTTCATTCCGATCGCCATCAGCACACCGAATTCCTGTATACGCTCAAAGACCGACATCAGCATGGTGTTGACGATACCGAAAATCATCGCAAGTCCGATAATGACATAGATGATGTACATCATCTGTCCGTACAACTCCACTTGCGCGACGAGCAACGGGAGAAGATCAGCATAACTGAGCACCTCATATTCCGCGCCGAGTGTCTCTCTCAACTTCTGTGTAACATGCTCGATATCGTCGAGATTCTCGACAATCACTGCGTACTCAAGAACATTGTCACCGAGTTCGAGCATATTCCGGGTATCCTCAAGCGATGTGAAGACATATCCCTTATCGAATTCCGAACTCAGGGTTTCATAGATCCCGACGACACGGAACAGCTCCGACCCCACATCACCACTCATGGCGGAGGCCATACCGACGACCTTGTCGCCGGGACCGACTTTCAACTTCTCCGCCATCCGCCGGCCCAGCAGCATTTCCCGGGGTTTCCCACTCAGATACTTTCCGTCTATGATCGATGCGTGTATCGATGTAATAGCTGTTTCGTTGTCCGCTTCGACACCGACGATCCGCCCCCCGGCGGAATTACGGGCGCTGCTCAGAAGCCCGAAACTGACATTGCGGCGACTCCAGTCACGTATACCCGCGGTACCTTCCAATGCCCGTTCGACGCGTTGTCGCTCGGGAATGACATTCTGCACCACGGGATTGGCATTGAATCCCTTTGCATGAATCTGAATATGAGAAACATGAGAACCGATCTGGTTATCCAGCATCTGATGAATCATGCCGACCATCAGACCGTCGTTTACCATGACAGCGGAAACCCCGACGATGACGGAGACCATGATGATCAGTGATCGGCGGCGATTTCGCCAGATATTTCTCCATGCAATCGTAAACAACATTCTTCTTGTCCTGCAAGATGTGAAAGCGTGCGCGTACGGTCATCCCGGGAGCTATAACCGGGATCAGGTGTATCGAATCCCCTTGAGTCCTTCGAGTGAAAACACCCGGTACAGCGGGTACAGCGCGGAAATCAGCACGATCACTATCACTGACAGCGATGTATTCAGGAAACTTGACATGCGGACGATACTGCGCATCTGAGGCAGCCATCCGTATTCCTCTATCATTGCCGCATAGCTGCCAGTGAACACAATGGGGTGTTCCGAAAAATACCAATTCGTCGCGAGGCCGAACAGGTTCCCGATGAGAATGCCAAGCAATGCAATGAACATGGTTTCCAGGAACACCTGCGTGACCAGCTTCCCGCGCGGCATGCCGATGGAGAGCAGAATTCCGAATTCCCTGAAACGTTCGGTGACGGACATCAACACCGTGTTGAGTATACCGAAGGCGACAACGACCAGCAAAATGGCAAGGAAAAGAATTCCGCTGTAGTTGTCAAGATCGATCGATTGTTTCAGATCAGGCATGACCTCCTGCCAGGTGAGTGCGCGGATGTCCTCCGTCCCGTGCGTGGCATTCCAGTCACGGCTGAACCCTGTGACATCGTCAAGGTCCTTGAGCGTCACAGCCAGCAGATTGACGCGTCCCTGCATGCTCAGTAATTCCTGCAGAGCAGTGATTCCGACAAAGACAGCACCACGATCAAAATCCTGCATGCCGGTGCGAATGGAACCGACAATACGGAACCTGGCATTACCCAATGCACCATCATAACCCTGCGAGAGCAATACAACATCCTCCCCGACATTCGCGCGAAGATTTTCCATGAGAATCTGCCCGAGAACGATTTCCATCGCTGTGTCGGAACGTGGCATGCGCCCCTCCCGGATCCGCTCTGTCAATCGTGTCACCCGGGGCTCCGTCACCGGATCGATGCCGAATATGATCGTCCCCTGGGAGTTCTCTGAAAAACTGATCAGTCCGTCCGCTACCACGCGTGG
>JAGTUW010000086.1 GCA_018224345.1 Bacteroidota bacterium | reverse complement strand
CCGGTGCCAGATTGGTCGACTGCACGATGTAGGTACCGGTGACGGTGTTGGCATCGATCGGCACCACCGTGCTTTCGCTGTGTGCGAGCACGCCGGTGGGCGTGTAGAAATTGAATGTGATGGTGGCGTCGAAGGTCCCTACCGGCCGGCCGACACTGTAATCGATGGCGATGTTGTCTGGCAGTGTAATGAACGCCGGCGCCAGGAAGCTCACATCCGTCGGCGGATCGGTGCAGACATTGCGGATCTCGATTTCACGGAAGTTGGGGTTGCTGGTCTGCCCGACAGGCGCCATGGTCCAGTTGGTGATGCGGACACGTGCGGAAGTCACAGGCATGAACTGCACGTTTTTCTCCCAGTCGGTGTACGGCGCCGGGAAGAGATAGCTCGTGGCCACCGCCCAGCTCGAACCGGTCCAGTACTGGATTTCGGCTCCGGTCAGATACCTGTTGTTCGTACCGCCGTAGTAAAAATGGAATTCCCCGAAAGTTTGCGGCGAGGTCCACTCGAACATGATCCATCTGCTTGCATTGGTATGCGTCGCACCGGAGGTCCATCCCCAGGGCAGGGAGCCCGCGGGCGGTATCACGCCGTCGTTATACTGGTCAGGGCCATAAACACCTCCCCCGCCACCACTGTGCGTACAGGTAGCGGACAGCGCCAGATTGGGTGTCGGCGCCTGGGCCTGAAGTTCAGAGGCAGTGAGGAGCATGATGAGTGGCAGAAACAAAAAAAGCGGTATAAAGAACTTTTTCATGAAACATCCTCATACGGTGGTGAATGAATGATGATACGATTTTACGATCGGTAATGCTGTATTCAGGACGATAAATCACAGTGAATGCCGGAACAACATTGATCCCGGGCTTACCTCGCCGGGGTTGAACGTCAGGCAGTATAAAAACTTATCATGAGCCCATGGCAGAATCAAGAATAATCGTTGTGATTTTTACGCACGTTGCGCCGCGGATGTGAATATACGGGACACCCTGTTCGACTGAAGGCAGGCAGGCCATGATGAGGCAGGCAAGACCACGAGGAATTCCTTCTTCCGGTGCATAGTATGCAGAAAAAAAGCATGCCGACCACTATAGACCGGCATGCTGCATGCTTTCGAACCGGGTGCTGTCGTAGAGTGACAGCATGCTCCCGGTATCTGATGAAGACTACTTGTTCAGCACCATCTTGATGGATTTCGAGAAACTCAGATCCGACTCGGCGCCGGCCATTCTGATCGTGGCCATGTAGTTTCCGGTGGTCAGATCTGCGGCATCGAAGGTAGCGGTATGAACGCCGGCCTCAACGGTGCCATTGACCAGTGTCGAAACAGTGCGACCGAGCATGTCCGTCACTGTCAGCGTGACATGACTGCGCTCCGGCGCGCTGTAGCGGATGCTGGTGGTCGGATTGAATGGGTTGGGGTAGTTCTGATCCATTGCAAAGGTTCCGACTCCGTCAAATGCAGGCGACTTGGTGGGCTGAAGATTGCCCTGCACCCTGCTCCAGTTCATCTTGATAGCGATGTAATCGAAGTTGTTGATAACACCGTTGCCATCAGTGTCCATGTGACAGCCATCCGGTGTGGACCAGGGCACGCCGTACTGCGCTTCCCACTGGAGGTAGGTAAGGGGATTGACGTCCACATCTGCGCGGTAGCGGGCCGGACCGGTCAACCACATCGGATTCAACATCGCGTCGTGGATGTATTTGTTGAGTCCTGCGCGATCTCCATAGTTGACGACTCCGTCACGATTGGCGTCTCCGGGCCAGACTTCGCAGGGCGTACTGCCCGGTTCGAGAATCATGACGGCACGGTTGACGTCGAAATCACTCATATTATCACATTCGTCGAGTGCGTTGAAGCGCACCTCAAGTCTGTAGTATCCCGGCGGCACACCGTTGAGTGGCAGATTGTATGTGCCGGAATGTGAATTGGCATTGATCGGAAGAGTGAAGCTCTGACTGGTGACGAATACGTCCGCGGGAGTGTAGAGACTGATGGTCACTGTCGCGGTGAAGCTTTCGGTCGGGTGTCCGAGAGACCAATCGACAGGCAGCGTGCCGGGCAGATATTGAAGTCCGGGGGAAGACGACGCATAGACCGGGTCCTCTCCGTCGCAGATTTCGAAACGCATGTCTGGGCGAACGAAGGTTGCGTACGGTCCGTAATATCCCTGTCCTGTACCCGGTGCCTGGCAGTAATCCTGATTCGCAGGACCGTAATACGCCCAGTGATAGCGATAACGGGTGCGATACTCACTCTGATTGTATGTCGGTGGATAGTTGACATAGCCATAGCGTGCATACATCACATTGTGCCAGGTCTGATTGTTGGAATAGACCATATTGCCCATGTACATACAGAAATGTATGATCACATTGCTCGAACCGTCCCACTCAAATGGCTGGTCGAATTCGAAGCGCACATACTGCCTGTTCCCGCTGGAGATGTTCGGTATCGTCCACTGTCCTGACCGTGCGACGATTTCGTTCGAACGTGTGACCGGCACCTGCCAGTTGTTCTGCTGCGTGTGTGACACCTTGATGATCAGTTCATCAAGTACGTTGATGTAAGAACCCATCGTGTAGCCGTGCATGGCGATGGCCTGAATTTTTCCACCACCAGCGGGAGCGCCCGCAGCGATCAGCTCGGAAGCCGTGTAGATGATCTCCAGATTGGATGCGTCATAGTAATAGTACCAGGTCGGGCTGTACACATAGCTGTAACTGTTCGAAGGCGTACCCGACCACATCGGGTTGTTGATGTCGACGATGGTCTGTGCGCTCACCGGCGCCGCAAACAGACCGATCAGAAAACAAAACGCAATAGCGGTCCTTTTCATTTAGAACTCCTGAATTGTTGTAATTGTAGGGAATTGTATCCGTCATGTCCTGTATTGTTGCTTTATCTGCACATCTGCACGGTGCAGACGCAGAGGCAGCAAGAAGTACAGGCAAAAGCAACATAGTGAATTCTTTACACTGACGCAACCGGTCAAGTGACTTTTTTTCACTATGGTTCCAGGCAAAAATCAAAATATTTTGACCGAAACTACAGACAACTGTGAATCATGTTCACCGTCACGCAGGCGTAAGTGCAGTTTTTATAACTTCATAGCCAACGTAACGTGATCTTTTTTCACTTCCTGCAGACGGAGGAACGAAGCTTTTTCATGG
>JAGTUW010000085.1 GCA_018224345.1 Bacteroidota bacterium | reverse complement strand
GTGCTGCTCGGCTCCGATCTGCCACTCACAGCCCTGGCATTGCTTCTGACCGCGACGGCACTGCTCCTGCTGCGGAAATGGCAACGCGGGGACTTTCCGGATTCCATTCCGGCACACTCTTCTCCCATAAATGTTGCGTGGCTGCAGCCGGCAATGCTTATGCTGCTGCTGTACTTCGTAGTGCTGCTGATCGCTGGACTCGGGAAGCTGACCTATCTGCAGACGCTGTATTGTTTCGCGATGATATTCATTCTGCATCGCCGCGACATCCGGCTTCGGTCTGTGCTCACCATTGTTGCTCTCAGCGCGGTCGCATCGGTGGCCGTGTTCTATACGGTGCTGTCACAGGAAGCAAGGGATGTGCTGCTCTATGCCATCGGCACGGCCTTCAACTGGTGGGACGCGCTGATGCTCTACGGTGATCTCTCTGTCGGGACACGCTATTTCGAAGTCATCAATGTCTGGGCAGTGCTGCAACGGGAGGGGGCCCTGCTCTGGGGACTCGGCTGGGGCGCGCCGTGGCGGGAAATCGCCGTGCACATGCCCTTCGACGCCGGCGCCTTCAGCGTCGAGGAGCAGCGCGCAGGTGAATACGTGCAGACGCATATCGATGCCGTCACGTTTATGCTCAAAGTGGGCATTCTCGGCATGCTCGTCATTTATGCTTCCATTCTCCGCTTCTGGATTGCATCGTTGCGGCTCTATGTCAGGCAGCGCTCGGCATGGGAGAAGTGGGTGCTGATGGCGCTGATGCTGATGATCCTTATTTTCGCACCGAATTATCTGTATTTTATACGGCTCAAATATCTGCTGGGCTTTGCCCTGGCGGGGGTGGCCGTCTTTCTGGCAACGGATGAACAACGAACACGAACACATACCGGTATCGCTGCTGCTGACCACGCGGAATGAAGCGGAACACATTTCGCTCTTTCTTGACGGTGTGCGCGCACAGAGCGTACGTCCTGCGGAAATCGTCGTCTGTGACGGGGGCTCCACTGACGGGACGGGGAAACTGCTGCAGCATGAAGCCGCGCTGCGACAGGAGGAATCGGACGCGCCGCCTCTGCGCGTGATCGTGGCGCCGGGGACGAATATCGCGGAGGGAAGAAATCATGCCATCCGTGCGGCGGCACAGGACATACTCGCCTTCACCGATGCCGGGTGTGAACTCGCTCCCGATTGGCTCGAGCGTATTACCGAACCCCTGCTGCGCAGCGATGACGTCGATGCCGTCGGTGGCGGCTATGACCTTGTCGGTGATCGTGCCGCACAACGCTGGGCTCGGGCGGCGACACTGCCGTTCGCACGGCAGAACGCTGAACAATTTCTTCCATCCTCCCGCTCGTTCGCCGCACGCCGCATCGCGCTCGAAAAAGCGGGTCTGTATCCGGAACATCTGACCTTTGCGGGGGAAGACACCGCTCTCGTTCTGCGCATGAAAGAGCAGGGCGCGCGCTTCGTCACACGCTGGGATGCCCGCGTGCGCTGGTATCCCCGTCCGACGCTCCGCGCCTTTCTGCGGCAGCATTATTTATACGGACTCGGTGACGGGGAAGCCGGCAGCAATCAGGCGCGGCACCTGCGAACAGCAGTCAAGTGGAGCGCATTCCTGTTCCTGACCGTCCTTGCCATCGCCGCCTCTTTGCTGCATCACTATCTCTGGCTGGCGCTGCCGCCTGCTCTCCTCATTGTCTATGGCATACGGCTGGGACGAATCTATGCCTGGAACACATATCGGTGGCGCGACCGACTCGGTGGCTTTCTCTGTATTGCACTCAAGGAGTGGAGTATGTTCGCTGGTTATGTCGTCGGACGTCTGCGCGGTGCACCGGGGAGGAATGCATGAACGCCGGCGGTGCGCTGCGACCACATATCGTGCATGTGTTTTTCGGCCAGGTGCGCAAGCTCTCACCGCTGATGGCGGAACTGCGTTCCCTGCGCGATGAAATGCAGCAGACACTGATCGTTCCGGATTACGATCAGGACCCGGATTATCTGTCCGCAACGCTTCCGGATGTCGGGATACGATACATTCGCATGCGAAGCAGAGCATGGTCGGCGAGACAGACGGCAGTGCTGAAACTGCTGCGCTTCAAAGAGTTCACTTTCCGCACAATGTGGGCGCTGCGGAAATATCCGTCCGCCCTGCTCGTCCTGCATGATATGCCCGCTGTATTGCCCGCGCTTGGAATTCTGCTGTTGCGGCCACGGCGCGTGGTCTTTCACGCGCATGAATTGTGGAGCGAAGCAGCCGAGCAGCTCGCGCCGCTGCGTCCGTTCTGGCGGGTGCTCGAGCGCTGGACCATGCGACGCGCCGCACGTGTGATTGTTCCCGA
Source organism: Bacteroidota bacterium (assembly GCA_018224345.1). Lineage (GTDB taxonomy): Bacteria > Bacteroidota > Ignavibacteria > SZUA-365 > SZUA-365 > SZUA-365. Next base: position 2,405 of record JAGTUW010000085.1, on the reverse strand, counting down.
AATCAACCGCGCCCGCATCGTGCATGAAGAATATGGATCTCCTGTCCCGCCTGTCGTCGTGATGAATATTCCCGCTGATCCGCCTCCATTCGCTCGCGGAAATCTGCTGCGAGAGCGTCTCCTGCTCGATGCGAATGCGTTGTGCGTGTTGTATCAGGGCCTTCTCGCAGAATCCCGTTGCATTGTGGAACTTGTCCGCGCTATCGGAATGCTTCCTGAACACGTGCATCTCGTCCTTATCGGCAGTGGTGAAGCGTCGTTCATGGAATTGTTGGAGAAAGAATGTGCGACGGTTTCGCATCGCGTGCATCTGCTCTCCTGGATGCATCCCGAGGAGTTGCGTGAATGTACGGCCTCGGCCGATGTCGGGGTACTGCTGTACAGAAACAGTGGGCGGAACAATTATTATGCCGCTCCGAACAAGCTGTATGAATATCTTTTCGCAGGGTTGCCCGTCGTGGCCAGCGCCTTTCCCGGGTTACGCGCCGCGGTGGAAGGCGGCAGCTTCGGCGCCTGCGCGGATCCGGCAGATCCTGCGGAAATTGCGGACGCGCTGCAACGTGCTGCGGCGATCACACCCGGCGCTGATATTGCCGAACGTGCCCACGCTCAATGGCGATGGTCCGACCAGGTCGCGAACCTTCGCACAGCGTATCTTGAATTACTCCCGCACAGCGTATCTTGAATTACTCCGGACTGACAATGAAGAATGAATCTCTCGTGTGTTTCGCGGGAAACGACTGGTGGGTGCACAACCCCCTTACGGAAAAGCAATGGACCCGCTACCTGGCCCGCCAGGGATGGACGGTCCTGTTTGTCAACAGTATCGGGGTCGGTTTCCCGGCGAAAGGGTCTCCATATATCTTCCGTCGTCTGCGCAACAAGCTCCGCAGTCTTCTCTACTGGCTGCGGAAGGATGATGGCGTGTGGGTGCTGACCCCGTTCCTGCTGCCGTTCTGGTCCGTTGCCTGGATCCGCCGCATGAATGTTTTTCTCATTACCCTGCAGGTGCGTTTCGCAATGAAACGTGCCGGGATGCAGCCCGGTGTGTTCTGGGCGGGGCTGCCCACTGCCGGGCTGCTGCGCAGTCATATACCACATCGTCGTTGCGTCTATTACGTGCAGGACGATTATCCCTCGTATTCGAGCTTCGATCATCAGATGTTCATGCGCATTCACGAAGATCATGCAGAATTGCTGCGTGCCGCCGATGTGGTGATCTGTGCGTCCATCGGACTGGCAGAACGCGAGGCGCAGTATGCACGGCGTGTGGAGTATATCCCGCAGGGCGTCAATCCTGTGTTTCTCGACGCGGATCTGGACGATCACACGGAAGTCCCGGAATTGCTGCGCGAAATACCGCGGCCCATCATCGGCTATTGGGGATCACTCGAGGCGTTGCATGACCGCGATCTCGTCGGTGCGCTGGCACGGCGGCATCCGGAATGGTCATTCGTGTTTTTCGGAAGGAAAATGACGGATGTTTCGGAGCTCGAGGCATTGCCGAATGTCCACTACCCGGGCTTTCTCCCGATAGAGGAAATTCCACGTTATGGCGTACATTTCGATGTCGGCTTCATCAGTTTCAAACAGACCGATTACACCATGTACGGTTGTCCGATTAAATACCGCGAGTATCTCGCACTTGGCCTTCCTGTCGTTGCGCCGTATATCATCGAGGTCGAGCGCGCTTACGAAGGGGAGGGACTGACAGCGCGCACGCTCGATGAATTTTCGGCCCGTTTTCGTGAGGCGATGGAGAGCGACAGTCCGCAACGCCGCCGTCACCGCCGGGCCCTGGTTGAGAAAGAAACCTGGGACCACAGTTCCGGACGTGTGCGTGCAGTTCTCGAATCACTCGGAGAGAGCGACTGATGTGCGGCATTGCAGGCATGATCGGTCGGTGCGACGCGCAGGCAGTGCGGGTGATGACGCAGATGCTGCATCACCGCGGACCGGACGACGGGGCGGTCTGGTTCGGGGAGGACGCCGGTCTCGGACACAGACGTCTGAAAATAATCGATCTCTCCGACAATGCGCGACAGCCGATGTGTTCCACAGACGGACGCTACGTTCTGGTCTACAACGGAGAAATCTTCAACTACCGGTTATTGCGCGAACAGTTGCAGGGGAGAGGACACGTATTCCGGAGCAGCAGTGACAGCGAAGTGTTGCTGCATGCCTGCATGGAGTGGGGCGAGGAGGTGACCGGACAGCTCGTTGGTCAGTTCGCATTCGGTTTTTACGATACGCAGACACGCGAGTTGCTGCTCGCACGCGATCATCTCGGTATAAAGCCGCTGTACTACGTGCAGTCCGGCAGTGTGTTGTATTTCGCGTCCGAAATCAAGGCGCTTACGGCCGTTCTGCCGGAAACGCGTTTTCCGAGGACGGATCTTCTGCCG
>JAGTUW010000084.1 GCA_018224345.1 Bacteroidota bacterium | reverse complement strand
TTGATCGCGCCTGTGGGATTTGCCATCTCCACACGAACACGCGCGACGCGGGACATCGGATCGATGACAGGATCGATGAAGGCAATGCTGCCCCGATGCGTCTGTCCCGCCTGTCCGGCCAGCGTGAATTCCACCGGCATACCGGTACGCAACCATGGGAGATCGCTTTCATAGGCATCGAACTGCAGCCAGACGCGGCTCAGGTCCGCAATGGCGAACATGCCCTGTCCCTGTCGCACGTAGTCACCGGTCGTCACATGCCGCGCGAGGACCGTGCCACCCTGCGGTGCAAGAATATCCACCGTCCCACGCACATGCCCGCTTTCGAGCATCTCTGTGATCTGCGTATCGGTGAAATCCCAATACCGCAATTTGTTTTTCACTGCTTCGAGATACGCAGGGTTGCTTTCCTGCATTTTTGCCGCCTCCAGCAATTCCTTTTGCGCGGCAAGGAGTTCGGGAGAATACATGGTCGCGAGTTTGTTGCCCTTGCGCACCTGCTGTCCCGTGGTATTGACATGCAGCATCTCGATCCGTCCGCCGATACGTGCGGTGATTTCCACACGCCGGGTTTCATCCGCCTCCACGCGTCCCGGCAAGCGGATTTCCCGATACGGCATACCGCGAGCGATCACCGTCGTGTGTATATTCGCGGCTGCGATGGCTTCATCGGTCATGAAAAACAGTGACGGATCGTCGGACCCGGCATCCGCGTCGAGTGGAATCAGGTCCATCGCACAGATCGGGCAGAGCCCCGGTTCCGGTTGACGGACATTCGGATGCATCGAGCAGGTCCATATCGTTTCGCTTTCATCTGCGGCATGGGCATGATCATGGGCGCCGTTCCCCCCGCCGGCAAAAAAGAGCCAGCCGAGAAAGAGTCCGGCGAGAAGAAGCAACAGGCCGGGAATGACGGAGCGTATATTCAATTGTGCATTCAGATTTTTTAACATGATATTATTCCTCGGCTGTCAGATACTTGATGAAATCACGTGATATGCGGAGATCCGCCTCTGCCTCTGCTTTGTCCAGTGCATAGCGAAGCAGACTGCGTTCGATGCCGAGCAGATCTTCGAGGGAAGTGATACCCGCTGCATATTCCTGCAGTCCGATATCCCGCGTCTGCTCCGCGATTGCAAGCAGCCGTTCGTTGAGTTCAAGACGACGAGTTGCGTCCCGATGGTCGCGCAGGGTTTCCTCGAGACGGACAAGCAGCAGATTGCTCCGGTCTGTTCCGGATTCCCGCGCGGCGTTTTCCTGCCGGACGGCCTGTTCTTCCATGGAAGAATAGCGCGATCCGAACAGCGGAACGGAAATACCGACCTGCGGCATGATCGCATCGCGACCGCTCCCCTCCACCTGCATATCCGTCCTCGGATCGATGGCGATATAGGTCAGTCCGAGCGTAAACTTCGGATATCCCGATCTCCGGGCTGCAACGCCGCGATAGTGCCAGTAACTGCGCTCCTCCTCGAGGCGGTGAAGTTGCGGGTTGTTCCGCAGCATGCGATCGCGAAGCGCTTCCTCAGCCGGCAGCGTGGCGAAGGGATCGAGACTGCGCGGAAAAGCGAAGTCCTCCCGCACTTCCATACCGGTCGCCCGGGACAGCTTCGTGCGCAAGACCGTGCGACCATCTTCCAGCGAGCGTACGCGTGTGAGAACCTCTTCGACTTCCATTTCCAGACGCAGCACATCGGTGTAGCCGGTGTCCCCCCCTTCGTAGCGGACACGAGCCAGCTCCAGCAGTGTACGGAGGAAGGCAAGCTGGTCGTTGTTGCTTTCGATACTGCGTTCGAGCACGTACATGCGGTACCAGGTTTCGCGAATATCGAAGAACACGCGCAATCGCTGGTCGTGATAGTCGGCTTCGACCTGGCGGGCACGTGCGAGCACGGCGTTCTCTTCTGCGCCGAGCGTCCCGAACCAGGGAAAGGATTGGGAGAATGAAAGTGTCGCCCGCTGCGGACCGAGGCGCGTTTCGACGGGAACGGCGAATATCCCCGCGCCAATGTTCAGGTCCGGCAATGCCGCAGCCTGGGGCGCCTGCAAACGCGCGGCTTCATGGCGCTCCCTGGCCGCACGGAGTGCGGGATTCTGCTCCAGAGCCGCTTCCAGCAAGCCGTCGAGAGTCTGCCCAGGGGTCCGGTTTCTCTGCCCGGTCTGCGGAGACCGTTCTGCCTGCGATCCCTGTTGTGCCCGGATGGGCATCGCAACGAGGGATGTGATAAAAAGAACTGGCAGTATGATATTCCATTTCATGGTCATTTCTGTACCTCCTCCTGCTGTGCCGTGGCATCATTCCGTGTACGTTCCGCCCACCAGGAATAGAGGACCGGCACAACGAAAAGCGTAAACACCGCGATAGTCATACCGCCGACAGCAGGGATGGCCATGGGAATCATGATGTCGGACCCGCGCCCGGTGGATGTCAGCACCGGCAGCAATGCAAGTATCGTAGTCCCGGTGGTCATCAGGCAGGGACGCACGCGGCGACTGCCTGCCTCCACGACCGCCGCACGAATGCCATCGATGGTATCCGGACGATTCCGTTTGAAACTCTGATCCAGATAGGTGGCCATGACCACACCGTCATCGGTGGCGATACCGAACAGGGCGATGAAACCCACCCAGACCGCCACACTGAGATTGACCGGATTGATGTTGAAGAGCACGCGCAGCGATTCACCGAACAGCGGGAAATCGAGAAACCACGCCTGTCCGTAGAACCAGATGAGTATGAACCCGCCCGCAAAGGCCACGGCAATGGCGGTGAAGATGAACAATGTGGTCGGCACGGAACGGAACTGCAGATAAAGTATGAGAAAAATAATCAGCAGCGAGACGGGAATAACAATACCAAGCCGTTTCTCCGCCCGCACCTGATTTTCGTAATTGCCGGCAAACGCATAGGAAATCCCTGCCGGAACGATGAGCGAGCCATCATCGATAAGATCCCGCAAATGCGCCTGCGCTCTCTCGACCACGGTCACCTCGGCCCCTCCTGCCTCCATATCGAAGATCACATAGCCGACGAGGAAGGTGTCCTCGCTTTTGATGCTCTGCGGACCACGTTCGTATTCCAGTGTCGCCACTTCCCCGAGGGGAATCTGCACACCCATCGCGGCGGGAAGCAGGATGCGTTTGAGAGCGGCCGGGTCGTCGCGCAGTTCACGCGGATAACGCACGCGCATGTCATAGCGTTCTCGGCCTTCCACCGTCGTACTCAGGGTCATGCCACCGACAGCGGCTTCGAGGTACTGCTGTGCCTCTGCGATGGTAAGACCGTAGCGGCCGAGTTTCGACCGGTCCCAGACGACATGGAGGTAGGGTTTGCCGACAATGCGATCGGCGAACACCGCGGAAGTTTTCACCCCCGGCACTTGCTTGAGTTCGTCTTCGAGGCGCAGGGCGAAATCCTCTATCGTCGCAAGATCCGGGCCGTACACCTTGACACCCATGGGCGCACGCATCCCGGTCTGCAACATCACCAGTCGCGTCTGTATCGGCTGCAGTTTCGGGGCGGAGGTCATGCCGGGGATGTTCGAGACACTGACGATTTCATCCCAGATATCGTCGGCGCTGCGTATATGATCGCGCCAGTTCCGGTGATAGCGGCCCTTCGCATCGGCAATGAGTCTGCCGTCTTCATCACGCATGAAGCGTCCCTGGTCATCGACACGGAAGCGCAGCCGGTTGCCGTATTCATCGACAGTGTATTCCGGTTTGTAGAGAATGACATTCTCATACATGGAGATGGGCGCGGGGTCCAGGGCGGATTCAACCCGGCCCAGTTTGCCGACCACCTGTTCCACTTCCGGAATCGCGGCCACAGCCATATCCAGTCTGCGTACCACATCGAGATTCTGCTCCATGCCCGCATGCGGCATGGATGTCGGCATGAGCAGGAAGGCGCCCTCATCCAGCGCCGGCATGAATTCCTTGCCTGTTCCGGGAAACAGCGCTTCCATGTTCTGCCAGGGACGCGTTGAACGCGGATCGAGACCGATACCCGCCAGGGTATTCGCCGCACCGCCGAAGACCCCGTTCATCCCCTGCCAGACCAGCACACCCCAGAGCAACAGGGCGAACATGACTGCGATGAAGGTCCGCCGGTGCGCCAGACACCAGAGCAGAATCGGTGTGTAATAATGAATAAGCAGGCGGAAGCTTCCCAACACCACACCGATGATGAGAAGAATGAACAACAGGTTGACGGGAAGACTCTGCGCCACACCCAGGGGCATCCATTCCGAGGCAAGCAACCACGCGACGGAAAACACGGCGACCGCGGGTGCGATGTACTGCGGCCACCTGTCCTCTTCGGAAGCGAGGAATTTCCTTGCCGCGTTGCCCAGTCCGAGCAACAGCAGCGTCACGCCCGCCCACACGTATGAGAACAGGAGCAGGGCGATACCGATGCCCAGCGGAAGCAGGACACGATAGGCGATATCGAGGGAGAAGCGTGCGTCGGCGGACTTCCCCCTTCGCCGCAGCCGGATCGAGTACAGCAGTTGCGCAAGCGCGGGCAGGAATATCAATGCCATGATCAGAGATGCAATCAGCGCGTAGGTTTTCGTGTAGGCCAGCGGTGCGAAGAGTTTGCCCTCCGCCGCCTGCAGTGCAAACACGGGCAGAAAGCTGACGATGGTCGTCGATACTGCGGTGACGATGGCCGACCCGACTTCCGTCGCCGCCCTGGCGATGATTTCCATCAGCGCCTCTCCCGGCGCCGCTTCGTCGAGATGCTTGAGGATATTCTCGGTGAGAATGATGCCCATATCCACCATGGTGCCAATGGCGATGGCAATACCCGAGAGCGCGACGATGTTGGCATCCACTCCCGTGTATTTCATTCCGATGAACACCATCAGCACGGCCACCGGCAGCAGCAGGGAGATCAGCAGCGAGGCCCGGAGATTGATGACCATCACGATGATGACAATGATGGTAATGAGAATTTCCAGGGTGAGGGCCTCCTCCAGCGTCCCGAGTGTTTCCTTGATCAGTTGCGTACGGTCATAGAAAGGCACGATGTGCAGCCGGGAGACCCGGCCGTCGTCGAGCACCTTCTCCGGCAGGCCCGCTTCGATATCCGCGATTTTCTCCCTGACCCGATCGATGACGGCCAGGGGGTTGTCGCCATAGCGCGCGACGACCACGCCGCCGACCACTTCCGCGCCGGTTTTGTCCAGCGCACCCCGTCGCGTCGCGGGTCCGATACTGACGTGCGCCACATCACGGATGCGCAACGGTGTATTGTCCCGCATCTTCACGACGGATTCCTCGATATCCTCTATACCGCGCACATAGCCGAGTCCGCGGACGAAATACTCGACTCTGTTGACTTCCAGAGTTTTTGCCCCGATATCGATATTGCTGTTGCGCACAGCCGTCATGATATCCTGCAGCGTCACCTGCGCGGTTTTCATTGCGTCGGGATCGACGTCGATATGGTATTCCCGGACATGTCCCCCGATCGAGGCCACCTCCGATACCCCTTCGACACTGTTGAGGGCATATTTGACATAGTAATCCTGCACCGAGCGGAGTTCATGCAGGTCCCAGCCCCCGACCGGCTTCCCTTCGCTGTCGCGTCCCTCTATCGTATACCAGTACACCTGTCCCAGCGCTGTGGCGTCGGGACCGAGTTGCGGTTGCACGCCTCCGGGCAGGGTATTGGCGGGCAGCGAAGCGAGTTTTTCGAGAATACGTGAACGCGACCAGTAGAATTCGATATCGTCATCGAAAATCACATAGATACTCGAAAAGCCGAACATGGAATTCGAGCGTATGGTCTTGACGCCGGGGATGCCGAGCAGCGCGGTGGTGAGCGGGTACGTCACCTGGTCTTCGACATCCCGCGGGGAACGCCCCATCCACCGTGTGAAGACGATCTGTTGATTCTCCCCGATATCCGGGATAGCATCGACCGGTACCGGATCGCGGGGCAGCAGGTCTGTCTCCCACGCAAACGGCGCGGTGGAAATTCCCCAGCCGATCAGCAGGACGAGAAGCGTGAAGGTCACGACCCTGTTTTCAAGAAAGAAACGAATGGTTTTTTCGATCATACCAGTATTTCCGTAATGATGAAATAACATCGGAGTGATAATGGGTGTTCC
>JAGTUW010000083.1 GCA_018224345.1 Bacteroidota bacterium | reverse complement strand
CTACACTCTTCCATTCAATGAACATGAAAAACTCGAAGCGGGTTATCAGGCGGCATTGCATGAATCGGATGACATTACCACATTGTCCGAATATAATACGGAGTCCGCTTCTTACGTTCTGTTACCTGCCTTTGGGCATACAACGACATACTACCGCAACGTGCAGGCCGCGTACGCAATGTACGCCAGGGAATTCGGGAGCTGGGGAATGCAGCTTGGTGTACGTGGGGAATTCACCGACCGCACGGTCACGCTACAGGACAGTGCGGCGGAATTCGGAATCAACCGGTGGGACCTTTTTCCCACCATCCACACATCGTACAGCATCTCCGGAACCCAGCAGATCATGGCCAGTTACACGCGCCGCATCGACCGGCCGCGGGGCTGGTACCTCGAGCCCTTCGAAACCTGGTCCGATGCCTTCACCGTCCGCCGGGGGAATCCTGCTCTCAAGCCGGAATACATCGATTCCTGGGAACTGGCCTATCAGACACACATCGGCGCGACACTCGCCTCGGCCGAAATCTACCATCGGAACACACATAACAAGGTGGAATTTGTACGCAGCGTGTATCGGGACAATATTTCACTGCGCACGGTAGAAAATGTCGGGCAGGAATTTTCGACCGGCGTGGAACTCATGTTCAATGCCAATCTGAAAGACACCTGGGATCTGTACCTGCTCGGAAATCTCTACGATTACCGCGTCGAGGGTGAACTGCATGGCCGTTCATTTGCCGAACAGAGTTTCACCTGGAATGTGCGCTTCAACAATACCTTTACTCTGTTCCGCGGGACGCTCCTCCAGATCAATGCGAGCTACAACAGTCCGTCCGTATCCGCACAGGGCCGCAGAGAAGGTTATGTGGTCACGAATGTCGCGCTGCGTCAGGAGTTTTTCAATCGCAGACTTTCCGCCATCCTCGACATCGCCGACGTTCTTCGCACTGCGGAACGGGAATCGACGCTCTCCGGACCGGATTTCACCTCATGGAATTACTACTTCGCAGACGGCCCTGTCGTCACGCTCACCCTGCGCTACAATCTGAGTACCAGACGCCCCGATCGCGAGCAGGAAAGACAACAACGCGACGATTTCGGTACGGATGAGTTCTGACGCAGGGCTGTTTTCACCGGCGCAGTCAATAACAATCTTCCCCATATCATGACGCTTGCGTCGGAGCTGCGTTCTCATCGTCCTCACGAAGAAACGCGTAACAGTCTTCACGCAGGTGTGCGATTTTTTTCTGAATCTCACTTTCATTGACAGCGAGACTACGCAGCGTACGCTTGAATATTTCGACTGATGTTTCGAATTCCTCGGGGATGACTTCATGTGCACCGAGACCATACAGGCGAGGGACTTCCGAGACAAAACGGGTTCTCGCGATCACATGCGCTGAGGGATGAATTTGACGAATCCGTTGCGTGATCCGTGCCGTTGCCGCCGGATCCGAGATCGCAATGACAACGACGCGTGCACGGAGCAACCCCGCATGCAGCAGCACTGCATCATGGGCTGCATCACCGAACTGAATCGGTATCCCCCTGGCTTGCTCGTGTCGTACAGTATCGAAATTCATTTCAAGAATCGATACCGGTATACCTTCCGCATCGGCTGCGTGATAGAGATTGCGCCCGTTCAACCCGAAGCCGATGATGAACAGTTCCTCTCCGGTCAGATGTTCGCCAGGTTCGACAGCGTCTTCACCCTCTCCGTACACCGGCGTTCTCACCCCCAACTTCATGGCAATGCGTGGTGCGATTTGAATCAATACCGGTGTGGCAGCCATAGTGAGAACGGAAACGGAGAGGAACATCTGATATACATCGTTGGTGAACAAGCCGTTTGCTATACCCACACGTGAGAGTATAAAGCTGAACTCTCCGATCTGACTCAGCGCAATACCCATCAGCAATGCCGTCCTGAGTGGATAACGCAGCAACAGAGCGGCAACTGTTGCGAGCAGTGTTTTGCCGACGATCACGGCCAGCGTCAGCCCGACAACTGTGATCGGATTCGCGAATATGAATGAAGGTTCGAGGAGCATACCGACGGAGACGAAAAAGAAGCTCGTGAACAGGTCACGAAACGGCAGGACATTTCCCAACGCATGCAGCGCGTAGTCGGAATCAGCTATGATCATCCCTGCGAGAAAGGCCCCAAGTGCCAATGACAGACCGATGCTCGACGTCAACCAGGCCACGAGGAAACACAAGGCGACAATTGAGAGAAAAAACAATTCGGTGATACGGGTGCCCACGACGCGTTGCAGTATCGGAGGAATCACATACCGTGCCGCGATGACAACCAGCGCGATGATACCGATTCCCTTGACAAGAAGCATCAGCAATTCCGTGCCGACAGCGTCACCGGAGGAGCCGGCCAGTATCGGTGTCAGAAGCATCATCGGTACGATGATGACATCCTGGAAAATCAGCGTACCGAGCGTGAGACGGCCGTGTGGACTCTCAATCTGGGCCGAGGACTGCAACTGTTTGAGTACGATAGCCGTACTGCTGAGTGCAACGAGAAAGCCGGCAAACACACCGAGAGAAAGCGGAAGGCCCATCGCAATACAGATCAGCATCGTGGCGACCGTACTGAGTGACACCTGCAACCCACCACCGCCCAACACCGCCTTTTTCATACGCAGAAAGTCGCGTATCGAAAACTCAAGTCCGATCGTGAACATCAACAGGATGACTCCCACCTCCGCCAGCACCTCGACGGCCGCGACCTCGGTGACGGCACCAATACCTCCCGGCCCTGCAATGACACCTGTAAACAGAAACCCGATAATCGGAGGGATGCGGATGCGATGGAACAGGAAAAGCACCACCGCGGCCAGAGCGAAAATGACGACAATATCGGAGAGTACAGGATAATGCATGGCAGCACCCACGTAGCGGAATAAACAAGCCCCGGCACTTCTGCCGGGAAGACCCTCCCTCCCCCTGAAATCAGCGGAGGATCTGCAGCATGCGTGTCACTGCTTCGTCGCCACTGACGAGACGATAGAAATACACCCCCGGTGCCAGAGCCGAGAGCTGCACGCTCAGCGTATGCCTGCCGGCGACACGCTCACCACTATATAACGTGCGCAACCGCACGCCCAGACTGTTGTACAACGCAATCTCCACCATCGCGCGATGCGGCAGATCGAAGTGGATCTGCGTTTTCCCACCGGTGGCCAAAGAGACCGGATTCGGGTAATTGCGTGAAAGCGACAACTGCAATGGTTGGCTGGGAGTAGTGGCTGAGGTCGTGATGAAACTCTCGCCGATAACATCGATGGTGTCGGGACTCCCGGCTGCGTCGTGCGTGATTATCAAATGACCTTCGACCCTTGATGCAGTGGCCGGAGCGTATTCGAGCAGCAGGGTGTAATTATCCCTCGCCGGCACAGTGAACGGTGCACCATTCTTTATTGACATCGAGGGTATACTGCCTCCACTCAGGCCCAGCAAGGTTGTCTTGCTCACCTGAAGTTCCGCACGGCCGAGGTTATCGATGACCAGCGACGACTCCGCTGTTTCGCCGACACCCACCCAACTGAAACCGATGATTTCAAGATTGCGGCTGTAAACCGGGACATCCTTGATCATGAATTGTTTTGATTGTCCATTGATGGACAGGTCATTTGCCGAGGACAGACGAATGAAGCATTGATCGGCCTCCACTTCGGGCACCTGCCAGGAGTATTCACCCGCAGCGGCATCGAACGCACCGCTGATGAGATTCCAGGTGTTTCCATTGTCAGTGGAGTACTCGATCTTCAGGGTAGACAAGCAGAATTGCCGCCACCCGATCGTGAATTTCGATCCTGCAGGTATCACCTGATTCCACACAGAGGGCTGCAGGACCTCGACCGAAGTCTCCGGTACGAGAAGAAAGCGGGTCTGACTCGTTGCCTTTCCGCAGCTACTGTTGACATCGCACCAGTAGGCACCGAGATCATCCTTGGTGATATCCGTGAGCGTCAGGATGGGGGCATCGACATCGAAGGATCTGTTGACGCCACTGGGACTGCGAAAATACCACTTGTATGAGAGGTTCGAGCCTTCAGCGATGATTTCGAATTGAGCGCTTCCACCGATGCAGGCGGTATCGTGGGCAGCCTGTTGCTTGATGACAGCGCTGTTGAAGACTTTGAGCAGGGCGGGTTCGGACTCTATCGTCCCGCAATCACCAGTGATCTCACAGGTGAATGCGGCAAGATTGTCATCCATCCCCAGGTCCTCGAGCTGCAGTTCGTCGCGCTCCTCGCCCTCGAGAAGCACGCCGTTTCTTTTCCATTGATACGTCAGTTCACCCGCACCCTCGGCGCGGACGTAAAACCATGCTCCTTCACCAACGCATACATTGCGCCAGTGCACCTGTTCGGTAATGACGGTACCTTCACGGACCTCAAAACTCCCCGGCATTTCATCCTGCAACTCACTGAGTTTGTTGTCCATGATGCGAATGCGATACTCCGTTCCTACGGGGAATTCCGCCGGAATCGTCCACTGCCAGCTCCGGGTGTTTCTCGGCAGATTATCCACCAGCACTTGATCATAGGTCGCACCGTTGTCGGAGGAGAGCAGAATGCTGAAATCATTGTTGCCCGTGGCCTCCCAGGTGATGTCGATCATATTGCCTGCACAGAGGGATTCACCGCCGACCGGTGTCAGCAGAACGAGCGAACGGATGAAGCTGGTGACGTTCATGCACAGCGCACGTTCCGAGTTGCCGCGCACGAGCGCGCCGGTGCGCTCGCGGAATACCTTGTGTGAATTACTGTTCCCGTAGCGCATATGACAGTAGCTCATCAATTCGCCCCCCCCGAGAATCAGATGAATGTCTGCGGGACCGAAACACGGGGCCTGGTTGCGCACCGGTTCGGCGGTGTAGCAGGAATCGATCGGTGGATTCCATACGCAGGCATGCGTATGCGGTGACCCGAAATTGTGTCCGAGTTCATGTGCCCAGACACCGGCATGCCCTTCGACATTGGAATTGCGCGAAGAGAGTTTGACATAGGCATAGCCATGCGTATGGCTGCAGAGCTGATTGACCCAGGCGAGACCCTGCGTGACACCGCCGGCGGATATCGGTTTCCGCGAGATCAGGCTGGCCAGGGTGCGGTCGACATGGTCCATGTTCTCCCGCCAGTATTCAGTAAACGTATTCAACGCCGCGCGGTCACTCGCACCACTGTACGGATCTTCTTCTTCCCAGGTGCGCAGATACGACACTTCGAAGGTCACCGCCACATCGCGCTCGTAGATCGCATTCACATAGCCCATCAACGATGTGACGTAGTTTTCCGCCTCCGTCACGCCTCCGTAATGAAGAAAGGCTTCGTAATCAATTTCAATTGCCAGCTTTGCTGACAGTGTATCCATGCCCGGCTGGAGCATGGCGACTTCCGCGTCCATACCGCGCATGATATCCTGGATGAAATCCTCATCCTTGACGTTGCATTCGAACGCCTTCATCTCGTCGGTGGCCTCATAGATATTCAGGATTCTGTCTCCTTCGGTCGGGAGTTCGTCGAGCTGCGTGGTGAAGCTGTATTCTGTGCCACGATATGTGACGCTTCCGGTCATATCACCGGGAGCCACCGCGAGATAGGCAAAAGAGGTCTGATCCATGCCGACACGACCCCGATACAGCCGTACATCCGGAGCATCACGCCGTATCTCACCCTGCGCGTTGCGGGAAAGCACGATAGAATGCTCGTTGAACAGTGAGAAAGATCGAAGTTCGAGATCCACTTCCGTTCCGTCAGGCAGGGGGAAACGGCGCAGTGTCATATCACCCCCGATACGCAACTGTTCGAATGCAGCCGCATTCACCTGACGGGCGATGACAACCGGGGCATCCACAGCGACGGCTTTGCCAAGTCTCCTGACAGGTTGCAGCAGATCGGAGGCGTCGAGCTGTGTGCTCTCATGTGTCTGTGTCCACCGCGCATGCGGTGCCTGCGCGTCAAGCGCATGGAAAGGTGCGAACATAGAAATCAGGGCAAGCGTCGCCGCGAACAGCATGTGCGGGAGACGACGCGAAATCGAAGCAAGCATCATTGATGGTACCTCATCATTAATCAGTGGACGTCCTCATTTCAGAAGACGAGTCAGGAACAGTAAAATAGTGTTTTCCGGTGAATTCCCCGTGTACAGACAGAGTTCACATCTGCTTTCGCGTTCAGCCTGTCGGTTTCACAACGCCTCAAGTGCTGCCTTCATGGCTTCACCAAAATTGGGGGCGTAGCCGACCAGGATTTCGCGAACGATATTCTCACCATCGACAATGTAGGTGATTGGAATACTGTCCACCCCCATGAGCTGCAGCACGGCACCCTGATTGAACAGCAGGGTGAAGGGAAAGCCCGCCTTGGTGAAATAATCGATGGACTGTTGTTTGTCAGGATCCACGCTGACGGCGATGATCTCCATATTTGCAGCGGAGAGCGATGGCAGCATATCCGCCAGTTGACGCAGCGCATGATGCGAGTTCTCTGATGAGGATGCGAAAAACACGAATGCGATTGTTTTCCCATCCGATACCGGAAAAGCAACTTTATTGTTTTCGCGGTCATGCAAATTGAACGAAGGCAGTTCCGTGTTGCGCAAAGCATTCCGTCTCTGTTCCGCCAGGTGTTTCCGCTGCTTCTGCTCATCCTCCTTACCTTGACGGTCAAACATCCGCAACACCTGCGGCCACTGCTGTGCCGGAGGAATGGTGTTCCGGATACTGAGTCCGCGTTTTACATCCTGAAGGATGTAGTACCAGGTCTCGGCGGCCATGTTGCGGAATTCCATGTTTGCACCGTAACGCTTCTCCATCTCCTCAATTCGCGTGGCGATACGCTGCTGTATGCGCGCACTCCCCTTCCCCTGCTCGAGCAGCAGCTTGAAGTATTGGTGGTACGCGACGAAATTTTCGGGATAGTCGGTGATTTCCTGTTCGGCTTCCCGTACGATACGCCCCAACTCTGCCTGTGCCAGATGCAGAAAAGGAATGTTGTAGAAACGGGCGTTGGGCATGGGCTTGCCATCCTCATCGACCACATAAACCGTGTAGGTTTTCTCGTCATTGCCGTCGATCAGTGTCCCGTCTCCGTTACTTACAATATACGAGAGCAATCCGGCCGTTTCCGGTATGTGGATATCCACCGTCCAACTCCTTCCCTGCTGCGTCAACGGTGCGAAGCGGACACGCGCGGTGTCGGGACGCAGCACATTCTGCCACAGGGCCAGCCTCGTGCCATAGCGGACATTCCAGAAGTCGAACACATAGATCAACGTCAGGTCTTCGGCTTCCGCGAGCGGGGAATCGGGTGGGGGGACATAATTGATCGTGTATGTCGATCCGGCGACCGGCCCGCCTTGCGCATTCATGATTGCGGGCACACACAAAAACGCGAGTATCAGGAGAGAGAAAAATCGAAAGCTGCTGTTCATACGAAACCGGAAGCTCATGGTAAAGAGTGAAAAACGCCTATTCTCAGTATACGCAACGAAACGCTCAGGAGTTCTGCATGGGAGGCAGATCGCCCGGGGGAAGAATTTTTGTCTTGAAAATGTTTCCGCCGATCAGTCCGCCGAGC
The DNA here is from genome assembly GCA_018224345.1 of Bacteroidota bacterium. Classification (GTDB taxonomy): domain Bacteria; phylum Bacteroidota; class Ignavibacteria; order SZUA-365; family SZUA-365; genus SZUA-365. The sequence goes on along the minus strand of JAGTUW010000083.1, from coordinate 10,366 downwards.
GCACCGAAACCGACGTAGAGGACGAGGGAAACCACAAGTCCCAGAAGGAACAGTAGCATCGGGGTAGACGCCAGTTGCATGACGAATTCCCGGATGGCCTCGACGGCTGCGGGATCGGTGGCCTGTAATTCCGCCTGCGCGAATACCTCATCGAGTTCATCCTCGATCGTGAACATGAAGTCTGAAGAAAAAGCCCCGAGCGTAATCATCTGAAGAAATGACGAGAGCACGGCCCCGACGATACCGGAGAGAGCGCCGATCGCGGCACCGTCACCGATCGTGAAGGGTGTATCTGCGGGAAATTCTTTTTTGTAGAACCAGACTCCCAGTACCGCTGCCCCCATGATTCCCGCGCAACAGGCGCAGTTGATCAGATTGAGAACCGGGATGACAGAAACCGCAGCCATGGCGCCGCCGCCGATAAGTACAGGAAGCAGCTTCGACGGCTTCTCGAGTGGATAATCATTCATGGAGACACCTCACGGGATTCGTTGGGAGAAGGATTACGCCAGGATGTCCACATCTCCATCCAGGCCGGAACGATAAAAAGCGCGAGTCCGCCCCCGACAAGCACTCCACTGGCAACGCGGGAGAAAGGGGAATTCACCCAGATTCCGAGAACATCGAGTATATAATCCAGCAACAGGGGCACAAGCAACAGCAACAACATGGGAAAAGAAAATGAACGGAACATGCGCGTTTGACGCAGAAACGGAAACAACAGCAGGATACCGGTAAACGCCAGGTAGATGCCTGAACACCGGTGGCAGACATTCATCGGCCATGCAAAGGGATGGAAGGTTCTGGCCACATCCTGATGACAGACGGGAGAGAAGAACAACCGTGAGAGAATGGCCACATCATCCCTTCCACATGCATGGGTCACCGGTGCCAGGAACAATCCCGTTATCCAGAGCAGGGCGGGAATGGTCAGCAAAAGATAGGCGAGCCACGACCACCGCATGTACTCACCTTCCTCCATCACCGATCAGCCGGCGAAATTCCTCGCGTTGCGTCAGATCGGGCAGGGGATTACCTTCGGAGTCTCTTCCGTCCGGAGCGATAACCGAAAGTCTGTGCAACGCTGCGAGCATTTGCTGCCGGTCGCGGAGGCAGAGATGCGCCTCCGCCACGAAATAATGGGCTTCCGGAAGACGGTCACCGAGGGTGATCGCGCGTTCCGCCGCCATCAACGCTTCATCGTAGCGACCGACTTGCAAATTGATTTCCGCAAAATCCACCCACGCTGTCGCGTTCTCCGGACTCAACCGCAATACGTTGCCGAGACTTATCATGGCTTCTTCCATCTTGCCGAGTTCGAATTCCACGTCAGCCTTTGCATACCAGATCTCCGATGCCTCCGGAGCGAAATGCACCGCCCTGGTGTAGTCCCGCAACGCGGAAGGGAAATCATGCATCGATTCATAGGCACTGCCCCGTCCGTAGAGTGATTCGAAATTATCGGGGAACAGAGTGATGGCACGTGAATACGCCTCTATCGCCTCTACATATTGGTCGTTTTCCTCGTACGCATTGCCGAGGTTATGCCAGGCATGAATGTCATCGGCTTCGAGTGCGATGGTCTGTTGAAAACAATCGATGGCTTCAGCGAACCATGTGAGATTGACAAAACTGTTGCCGCGATTGTACCAGGCCGAGGCGAACTGCTCGTCTATGGCGAGCGCGAAGTCATAACTCTCTATCGCCTTGCGGTAGGCGCCCATTCGATTGAGTATAATACCACGGTTGTACCAGGCGTTCTGATTGAATGGTGCCAGATCGATCGCTCGGTCGTAGCAGCGCAACGACTCCTCCAGCCGGTCGAGAAAATCGTAGGTGTACCCGAGTTCATACCATGCGGCCTCATTCTCGTTGTCACGCGCAATCAACTCCTCAAAAATGAAGGCGGCTTCCTGATATCTGCCTGTATGTTCAACGGCAATGCCCTTGTTGAAAAGGGCATCCTCGTTCCCGGGATCCATCGAGAGCGCGGTATCGAGACATTCCAGCGCCGCTTCGGCGTCACCGAGATTGTCGAGGGTAATTCCTTTATTAATGAGCAGTTCAAGATCTGCAGGATTCAACGCTTCAGCCTGTTCGAAGGAGGCGAGCGCCTGTTCGTAGCGCCCGATATTGTTGAGCACCAATCCCCGCTTCTCCCATGCATCCGAACTGTATGGTGCACGTTCGACAAGCACGTCGAGAAACTTGAGCGCTTCCTCGAAATTGGTGTTCTCGAGATGATACCCTGCGATTTCCTCTATTGTATCTGGACTGAGCGATCCCTGACGGGCGGCTTTCAGCAATTCAGACAATTCCTTGTCAGAATAGCGATGATCGCGGCCGCGGCCGGGTTCTTCCCAGTCCTCGTGATGGTCGTCAAAATCGAAATAACTCATTGTGCGCAGGTATCTGCTTTTGTGTTCCACATCTTCATACTAAAAACTTATCCCTTCGTGAGCGAAAAAACAAGATACATTCCCGTCTGCATCCATAAACATGCCCGACGAGCCGCGATCCCGATCACTGTTCGAGATCTTTCTTTGTCCTCTCGTGATTTCATGGTTGTTTCTGTTCGCTTGCTGCTGCCTGCGGGATGCTCCCGGTCATTCCCGGGTCCGAACGGCGGACCTGCCCGTGCGCACTCCCGCATTGCATTGCTTCTCAGTTCCAGCGGAGGCATATTTGTAGGATATGGCGGACACGAACGGCACATATTGTATCGTCTCGATTACGGTCGGCAGCTCCGACGAGGCATCGGCTCTGGCTCACACTCTCGTCCGTGAACGTCTCGCTGCCTGCTGCAACCTGCTGCCCGGTGTCCGCTCGATCTACCGCTGGCAGGACAAGATTCAGGAAGACGGGGAAGTATTGCTGCTCTGCAAAACACGCGCATCGCTTTTTGATCACCTGGTGGCACGCGTCAACGAACTCCATTCCTATGATGTTCCTGAAATCATTCGCAGCGACATCACCGGAGCTTCCGCGCCCTATCTTCATTGGATGAACGAATCACTTTCCGACGGACATTGAACCACGGAAATCAATACTGAGTATATGTCGAAAATCATTGCTGTCGCAAATCAAAAGGGTGGAGTAGGCAAAACGACCACCTCCGTCAACCTCGCTGCAAGTCTGGCGGTCGCCGAGCATAAGACCCTGCTCATCGACATCGATCCACAGGCGAATGCCTCGAGCGGGGTGGGTGTGGATCCGAATGAAGCGGAAACAACGATTTATGAAATCCTCATCGATCGCCAGTCCGCCGATACCGGAGTGCAACCCACCATGCTGCCGTTTCTTGAAATCATACCCTCGCATATCAATCTCGTCGGTGCGGAAATCGAGCTGATCGACTCACAGCAACGGGAATTCGTGCTCAAAGAGGCATTGAAGGAATTGCATCAGCGGTATGACTACGTCATCATCGATTGTCCCCCGTCGCTCGGCCTTCTCACACTCAATTCACTTGCCGCCTCCGATTCGATCCTGATTCCGGTACAATGCGAGTACTATGCACTGGAAGGACTCGGCAAGCTGCTCAATACCATCAACATCGTACGGCAGCATCTCAATCCGCGGCTTGACATCGAGGGTGTACTTCTCACCATGTACGATACGCGACTGCGTCTGTCAAAACAGGTCGCCGAGGAAGTCCGGAATTATTTCGGTGAGAAAGTCTTCGACACCATTATCAGCCGCAACGTGCGTCTGAGTGAAGCGCCGAGTTTCGGCAAACCCGTGATTCTCTACGATGCATTGTCGGTAGGCACACAGAATTATATCGACCTCGCCCAGGAGATCACACACGGCAAGGAGGAATTCCGCCGCATGCATGCAGCGCAACCCCGGAAACAGCCCATGCACACCGACGATGAGAACAACCAGCACTGATCAGAAACACGGGATGCGGCTCTTTTTCCGCCGCACACACGAGAGCGAATGACATCACTACCGATAATGTTGTGGACAAATTGCAGTGAGTAAAAAGAAACCGGCATTGGGAAAGGGTCTCAACGCATTGATCCGGCCTGCGGAAAAGCCGGAAGAACCCGTCAGTGTCGAACCGACGGACGATACCATCGATGATGGTCTGGCCACCGATGTGCTCAAACACATTCCCGTCGCCGATATCGATCCCAATCCCTATCAGCCACGCATTGATTTCGATCCACAGGAATTGCGTGAACTCGCGCAGAGCATCAGGGAGAAAGGGCTGATCCAGCCCGTGACCGTGCGTCGCTGGGAGGGCCGCTTCCAGCTCATCTCCGGCGAGCGTCGCCTGCGCGCCTGCCGGGACGCGAATATCGCCTTTATCCCTGCCTATATCAGACAGGTCGACAGCGCCGAGGAAATGATCGAAATGGCGCTGATCGAAAACATCCAACGGAAAACCCTCAATCCTGTGGAAATCGCCACGTCATACCGGCAACTCGTCGAGGAATACGGGCATGCACCCGAAGAAATCGCCCGGCGCATCGGCAAGGACCGCAGCACTGTCGTCAACTTCATCCGTCTGCTCAAACTCCCGGAAAAGATTCTCAACAGTCTGCAGAAGAGAGAAATCAGTATGGGACATGCCCGTGCGCTCATTACACTCCCGGATGAGAAGGCGCAACTGCGTACCTGGCAACGCATTATCCGCGAGGACCTCTCCGTCCGCAAGGTAGAACAACTGGTCAACAGCATTTACCGGAACCCCTCCGCCCCCGCCGCCCGGCCGAAAAAAAGCGGTGCCTCGCAGACAACACCGCATCTCGAGGATCTGAGTCGCAAGCTCCACCCTGTCTATGGCACCAAGGTGCATATCACTGCCGGGAAGGACGGCAAGGGCAGCATCGTCTTCGAATTCTATTCCGACGACGATCTCGATCGCCTGATCGATCTTCTGCTCAACGACTGACCCCTCCTGCCAACACCATCGCTCTCCTCTTCCCCGATCACCACAGCTGCTCCACCACTGCACTTCCCGGCCCGTCTTTGCGGGATGTCATTTCCGGATACAGTCGCAGCACACGCAATAAAGTGCAAATAATCATTCTGTACCGGCCCGTCCCGGGGATGTATGTGGTATTATCTGCAAATAATGTGCTGTGCAGAGCGCAACACGCGGTGTTATCTGCAAATAATGTGCTGTTCAGAGCGCAGCATGCGGTGTTATCTGCAAATAATCTGCCGATCAGAGCGCAGCATGTGGTGTTATCTGCAAATAATGTGCCGATCAGAGCGCAGCATGTGGTGTTATCTGCAAATAATCTGCCGGTCAGAGCGCAGCTCCCCTGCTTGAAGCCGGATAATCCGCGTGTTCCCTCCACACTGATAACCGCGCACGGAGTTATCTGTAAACAATCCGCCGATGGGATCGCAACACATGAGGCGTTTTGCCGACGTCCTTGCACGCGAACGCCCGAAGGACGACCAGCCATCCTTCGGGCGTTCAATCACTGTACACGCCGGAGCGTAGACGGCTATTTCACAAGTGTCAGTGCACGTGTCTGTACGAAGTCACCCGCACGCATGGTCAGATAATACGTACCGGAGTGCAGGTTGCCGCCGTCGAAGACAACGGTATGCGTACCGGCATGATATCCTTCGTCGACGACATGCCCGAGAAAACGCCCCAGCCCGTCGTACAGTGCGATGCGTACATGTTCACTGTGCGGGACATCGAAGGTCACGTTGGTCGTGGGGTTGAAGGGATTCGGATAATTCTGCCTCAGGGCGAATGTCGTGACCGCGGGAAGTGCCTGCACATCGGTCACACCGAAGAATGCGGGTTCCGAAACGGACTGCAGCACCGGTCCGGGTTCTCCGTCAACAATGCTGTGCACGATAACATTGATCCAGGCAAATTCATCGTTTTCATGGGATGAGGTGAAAGTAAACTCCTGTTCGGTAGACGTCTGCGTCTCGAATGAGTTACCCGGGAAAAGCCCATAGCCCTGAATATTGGGCCAGATACCCGTGACAACTGATTTGTGAATATAAGGACTGATTGTTTCGGTTCTGCCTGTGCTCATGTTTATCCGTTTCTGTGGATGGTCGAAACCGTCTTCCGTCATGACCGCATTCAGACGCAATTCCGCGTGAATGGACTGATGGAAAAACACCGTGGCCTTGAAGGAATAGTTTTTCGTGACAGGATCATAGGATTTGTCGCTGATGGTGATGCCCACAGGTGAACGCTGATTGCGCAGCAGATAGCCCGTCCGTTCTCCCCAGTTCCCCCGTCCGATGGGAATCGCAGCTTCGCCCGGCCACTGGATGCGATTGATTGATGCCGACGGGTACGAACGCACGCCCATCCATGATTTCATGTCATTCCACGCAGGAATCTCCATGGGATCATCATCATGCCATGCGAGGCGCACTGCGCGTGAACCGTGCCGCGCTGCAACCACGGCGAGTGAATCGGCGCCATAAGGACACCAGATGCACCATGTCCCTGTGTACTGCTCGATGAGCACGTTGAGTTCTTCATCCACAGGCGCTTCCTGCACGACAATGGCGACGGAAAAACGCAGTTCCTCATTATCGGCATCATTGGTTGTGATGATGATGTCGCCCTGATATTGACCTTCAGCGAGTGCATTTGGGGTCACGGTGAACGTAACCGCACCTTGTTCACCAGGTGCAAGCGTCCCGCTGCCGGGATCGTCCACCGACAACCAATCTGTATCCGATCCCGCGCTCCACTCCAGATCAAGTCCGCCCATGTTCCGAAGTGTAAAGGAATAACGATACGTGCTGCTACGCGTGACCCAGCGCTCCATACCCGTCGCGGAGATTACTACCATGGGTTTGGCTTCCGCTTCCGCGTCATAGTATTGCACTTCAGCCGTCGCCGCGCCACTGGCAAGCGTACCTGCAGCGAAATAGAGCCTGTTTCCGATCAGTGGTGCCTGTGTTATATATTGAATACCGATCGGTTTGGGTTCCAGCACAGTCCATGTATCGCTTGTTTCATCATACGTGTATCCACGCTGTGTCGCAGGCGCATTGTCGTCCGCAGCGGGACGACCACCAGAGAAGTAGGCAATGCCATTATGGGATCCAGCGACTGGAAAGATCACCGGCCCGATAGCGGCATCCGAGACTTTCGTCCATACAAGATCATCGCCCTGAAGTTCACCGACATAGGTATCGGCGATGTAGCGACTGGGAGTGTAGTTGACGTTGAATCCACCGGTGCAGACAATCTTGTCGCCGATACTGACTGCGCCCATCCATTTGACATCACGCGGATAATCAGTTGCGGTCGACCAGCTGTCGCTTGCTGGGTCATAAACCTGAACTGTTCTCAGATATACCGCTTCCGTGGCTCCGTTCCCGCCGATGACGTAAATTTTGCCGTTGATTTGTGCAGACCCGGGCATCCCCTGCGCAACGGACATCGGGGTCTTCTGTGTGTAACTGTCCGTAGTGGGATTGTATTCGACAATTGCAGTGGTTGCTTGGTAATTCTGTCCGAAATTCTCCACACCTCCGAAAATATAGATCTTGTCGCCCACTGTTTCAGCTCGTCCATAAAGAAAACGCTGTATGGGAAAATCCGCGATTGCCGCCCAGGTGTCCGTACCCGGATCATACTTGTAGCTCTTCTGGTCGAATTGATTTGCAGCATTGACACCACCAAAAACATAAAGCATTCCGTTCGCAGCAGCGACGGTGTGGTAAGTCTTCGGTGACGGAAGTGGAGCAACGGAAGCCCATTGCCCGAGCTCGCCGTCTGGTGTGTCACCTGCTGATTCTCCGAAATACACTGCCGGATTCTCGGTTTCAATCGGAAAAACGTCCTGCTGCTGCGCCCATGTTGTCAGAAGCGGTATGGCCCACAACAGAGACAGGATTATCGTAACCTTTTTACTCATAAGGATTCTCCTGTGATGATAGAGACAATTAAAGTTTGGCGCGGGAAAAGAAATCAGTAATTGAAAGGTCGATAATCCGGTTCATACAAAAACCGATTTCTGGAGATAAGAATCAGAGAGTTGTCCCTTATGGTCAACTCACCTACTATATCAACGTTCATTCATCATCGAGATAGGATATCAGGTCTTCGCTCTCCGGCAGATGCACCAGCCATTGATGACTGACGAGCGCTGCGACGACTTCACGGCCGCGTTGAAGATCCACACCGTAGCGATAACAGAAATGCCAGAGGTCCATCGGGCCACGCAGCACCTCGAACATCAGCACTTCACCAATGGCCACCTCCTCGGCTTTCTCAATCTTGTTGATGATACCGGGCAGAGCCTGCATACCCGCAGGCTTGATATGCCTTTGTGAGAAAAAATAATTCCGACTTCCCTCCAGTTCGCAGATGACAAAGCCCGCCCCACCCTCACGCATGTCAGGCAGAAAGGACATTGAGACGAGCATTTCGTCGTCCTCCTCCCAGAGATCATCGTAAATCGCGGGCTCCTCCTTCTTCAGCCACGCCATGAATGCCTGTTCCCGCGGCGGGAGCTTCATCAGTACGATGCTCCCGAATTCTTCACGCAACAGGTCCATTTCATCGTCCGACAGAGCATCGATTTCCTCATCGCTGAGCGAAAGGACGGGGTCTGTTGCCGTCCTGAGCATTTCCTGTATCTCCTGCAGTGATCTCATCATTCCTCCAGCTTCGGTGATGATACCTTCTCTCTCTTCAGCGGAAAGGTAACATGAAAGGTCGTTCCCTCTCCCGCAGACGAGACGAAACCGATGCGTCCGTTGAGAAATTTCTCCGTCAACAGTCGCGCACTGTACGTGCCGAGTCCGCGTCCCGCCCCTTTCGTGGAAAACGAGCGACGGAACATGCGCAGTTGTACGTCTTCGGACATGACAGCGGGATTGTGGACTGTAAAACGGATGGAATCGTCGCCGTCGGTTTCACAACCGATCGTCACCGTATCACCCGCCACGCTTGCCTCCAGAGCGTTTTTTGTCAGATTGCCGAGCACGCGTGCAAGCAGCGTCGGATCGGTGATAAATGTCATCTCCGCTGCGTTGTTCACTATCTTCAATGTCCGTTCCCGCGCGAGCTGATGGTAACGGTACAGAGCGGAAATATGGTCGAGTATGTCCCGTGTACTGATGTCGGTATCCAGAACATGCAGGTCGCCACGTTCCGCCGATATGATATCACGCTGCGTGAGAATTTCCTCGATGAGCTGATCTGCAAGGCCGTCGAGATCATCGATCAATTCCTCACGCTCCTCTCCGGTCACAATGCGGAAAAGGTCCGCGACACTGCGCACGCCACTGGCGGTATTGAGCACATCATGAAAGAAAATCCGCTCCAGCGCATGACGGCGAAGTTCATCACTGATATCGACCAGAGAGAGCAGGATGACATCCTGGTCGGCAAGCCGCATGGGAACGGCAAATACGCGGTATTCCAATGCCTGCGGCCCATCTTCCCCCGCAATGGAAATGGAACACTCGCGCAGGCTCTGCCGGCCCTCCCCCGCCTCGAGCATCGCGAGTACGGCACCGCACATCCGGCAGGCCTGGCCTGTGCCACAACCCGCAGGGCTTTCCGCCGCAACTTCGCAACCGATGCAGTCACCGAAACGCTTTCCGAGGAACAGATCGTCGTCGGAATGCGGCACAGCCTCGTCGAAGAGGCGATTGCTCATCAGTATCTGACGCTTGCCGCTCAGCAGCAGTGCCATGGTGGGAAAGGCCTCCAGCATCGGGCGTAGCAACGGAAGTGCTTCGAGCCTTTCCGACATTTCGCGCAGCGCTGCAGCGTCATCTCTCTCGGACGGAGCAAAATATGTCAGTTCGGAGGGAAACGGCACCACGGACTCCTGCTCATTCGTTTCTGTATTCATAATGTAGCACCACTGACATTGGATCACAACGCAGCCAGGACTCTTGCATCTTGCCGGGGAAGTGCGTACATAGTAAAGAATAAAGGAGTCCTTCGTATGAGACCGTTTCAACCCCGACGTCGCCGCTTCCTCTCCACCATGGCCACCGCAACAGCCGCCGGCGCAATCCTTCCCCGGCCTCTGTTCTCACGGCTGCGAACAAACGACCCGCCAGCCACGAATATCAGGGACGCCCTGAAGATCCCGCGGACAAAGGAATCAATGCCCGGGCGCTACCCCGGCCGTGTCGTGGAGGCCTTCGATCCCGCCTCCGTCCGTGACGGACAACCCGTCGCTGCACGCGCGGCACACATGCTGGAACAGGCCATGCTCGAACTGACAGGGGTACGCGACATCGGAGAGGCATGGAGCCAATTTGTCTCACCCGGGGACATCGTCGGTCTCAAAGTCAATCCGGTCGCAGGCAAACTGCTCTCGACCTCCCTCGATCTGACCGATGCAGTGATCACACAGCTCGGACAGGCAGGCATCCCGCGCGACAACAT
>JAGTUW010000082.1 GCA_018224345.1 Bacteroidota bacterium | reverse complement strand
GGTTGGATACGCTTCTCGGTCTGCGGTCGACGCGACTTCCGCTGGTCTGTCTTTTGTTCGGACTCACCGGTGCGGTCGCCAAGCTGGCCTTCCAGGTCTGGACATCGGCCGGAAGCTGGCCGGTGAATGTCGGCGGCAAGCCGCTGGCATCGATACCCGCGTTTGTTCCCGTTACTTTTGAAATCACCGTACTCTTCGCCGGACTCGGCACGGTTGCGGCGTTCTTTCTGCGTTCGAAGCTCTGGCCGGGAAAGAAGGTCCGGCCCGTACACCCCCGCGCCACAGATGACGCCTTCGTGTTGCAGGTACTCGAGGATCGTGCGGATTTCGATGTGCCGGCTGTCGCGGCGTTGTGCAGATCACTGCATGCGACGGAAATCGAAGAGAGACTGGAGGCCGGATCATGAATTTCATTCGTGTGCATCATATCGTACTGCTGCTTCTGCTCATCGCCGTCGTTTTCATCGGCATGAATGTGGAGAGTGTCTGGACAAAGCGTAATTACGAAGTGCTGCCGGAAATGTACACGTCCGTCCCCGTCGATCCCCAGACGGCGCGATGGCGCGCGGTCATGGCGGAGCGATCCGAACGTCCGGTACCCGGTACCGTCAGCCGAAACGGCATGTCGGTCGACCGCCAACCATTCATCGCAGCGGACACTGTTTTCGAGAAGGCGCTTCTGCGGGGGCGTGATCTTTACGGCGTATTCTGTTCACCCTGCCACGGCGGTGGTGGACTCGGTGACGGTCCTGTCACGCTCCGTGGCTATCCGCCCCCACCTTCATTGCTTGCCGACAATGCCCGCGCTCTGGCGGACACGGCGATCTATCGCATCATCTCCACGGGTCAGGGCAACATGGCGGGGTATCATTCGCAACTGCTGCCGATGGACAGATGGAAGATCATTCTCGCGCTTCGCGCAATGCAGGAGCAGGAGACCGGGAAGAATAAGATGGCCGATGCGGTGGATGCTGTGTCCGGGCGTGACATGGAGGACGGGACCGGAGAGACCGCCGGCGGGGAAGAGGGAAGCACCGAGAATCATGCGCACCCGGGAGAAGCGGTGCGGACAGGAGGTATGTCACCATGAATGAAATCCACACCATGTATCAACCACGCAGCCGGACGCTGAGAAATCTCGCCATTGCGGCTGCCACCGGTTTCGGTGTTGTCGTGGCCGGATTGTTTCTCGCACCGGAGCGAATCTGGCCGGCGGTACTGCTCGCGAACTATTATGTACTGACCCTGGCCCTGGCAGGAACGGTATTCGTCGCATTGATGCATGTCTCCCGTGCTGGCTGGAGCACCGTATTCCGTCGCATTCCCGAGTCCATGTCCACGATACTGCCTGTCTGTTTCGGTGTCATGCTGTTGATGGTATTCGGGCTGTCCACGCTCTACGAATGGAGTCACCCCGGCGCTGTCGCAGCGGATCCGCTGCTGCAGGGCAAGGAAGCCTGGCTCAACGTTCCGTTCTTTCTCATCCGTATCGTACTTTATTTCGCTATATGGATCGGATTCTCTTCTATACTCCGACGGAATTCCCGTTTGCAGGACAGCAGCGGTGACGAACGGCTCACCCGGCGCAACATGCGATTTTCCGCTTTGTTCATCGTGCTGTTTGCGCTGAGCTTCTGGTTGGCCAGCACCGATTGGCTGATGTCACTCGAGCCGCACTGGTACAGCACTATTTTCAGTGTGTACAATTTTTCCGGTCTGATACTCAGCGGCATCGCGACCATCATTGTGATTCTCATCATGCTGCGCCGTCGCGGTGTGTTCGGCGATCTGATCAGGGATTCGCATCTGCATGATCTCGGCAAGTTGCTGTTTGCCTTCAGCACATTCTGGATGTATATCTGGTTCAGTCAGTACATGCTCACCTGGTATGCGAACATCCCCGAGTTCACCGTTTACTATATCGGGAGGGAGCAAGGTGGCTGGCTGACCTTCACCTGGCTGAATGTGGTGTTCAACTGGGGCATTCCTTTCGTCACACTGTTGTCGGCCAGAGCGAAAAAGGCTGAAGGATTGTTGCTGAAAGTGGCGATCATCGTGCTGATCGGACACTGGATCGATCTGTTCTGGATGATCGCGCCGCCATTCATGCCTGCGGCGCCCGTGATCGGCGTGTGGGAAATTGCTCCGCTCGTGACAGCGCTGGCCCTGTTCTTTTTCTTTACACTGCGCGCACTTTCGCGCGGCAATGTCCTGCCCGTTCAGGACCCGACACTTGTAGAAAGCCTGCACTACCATGCGTAGGACAGGATAATATCAATCTCCGAGTTCTGTCGCCTTCCCCGAACCCCGGCATGGCGGCAGGACCGATGGATCCCAGGATCCCTCCCGTATGCCGCATCGTGCGTGCGATGGGAGAACGGTGTCAGAGGAAACGATGGCGCCCCCCGGCTTGGAAAGGAGATCATGACTGACACACAGCACATCCCGCAACTGATGGACAGCCATCGGCGCCATCACCGTTACCTGCGCATTGCGGTCACGGACCGCTGCAATCTGCGCTGCACGTATTGCATGCCTGCCGAAGGTCATTCCTGGCAACCTTCGACGCAACTGCTGACCTTCGGGGAAATCCTTCATATTGCCTCGCTGCTTGCCGGTGAAGGAGTACGGAAAATCCGTCTCACCGGGGGTGAGCCGCTGCTCCGTCCCGGCATTCCGGAACTCGTCGCACGTCTGCGTGCGAT
>JAGTUW010000081.1 GCA_018224345.1 Bacteroidota bacterium | reverse complement strand
CGACGGATCCCGATCTGGTTCTTACCGGCGGCTTTGAAGTGTATCGCTCCACTACCGGAGGCAATAGCTGGACGCGTGTGACGAGAGGCAATTCCCCCGTGCATGTCGATCAGCATATACTTGAATTTACTCCCGACGCGAAATATGTCCACCTCGGCAACGACGGCGGGATTTATCGCAGCGCAAACAGTGGTTCCTCCTGGACGCCACTCAACGACATGCTCGAAACCGTTCAGTTTTATACGCTGGCCTGGGATCCGAATGATAGTGAACGCTTCTATGGAGGCGCACAGGATCATGGAATTTTCCAGACCTTCAACGTCGATGCCAAATCCTGGCGCCTGCGTCGCGGTGGTGACGGTGGGTATGTCATCGTTGATCCGTTGCGTTCGAATGTCCTGTACTCCCGTGTCGCCATAGAAGGCGGCGGCCTGGCTGTACCTGCACGCAGTCTCGATGGCGGCACCTCCTGGACACGCCTCGATCGTGGCTTCGGCACGATTGAACAGGATCGGTTCAACTGGTTGCCGCCGATGATGCTTTCTCCCGACGACAACACGCGCCTGTTTACCGCAACGCAGTTCGTGTATGCGGCCAGACCTGTCGATACCGGGACGCCGGTATGGACACCGATCAGCCCCGACATCACCGGCCGCAGCTCCTTTACCTACTCCGTTGTCTCGACAATGGACATCTGCGAGAGCAACACGAACTGGATGTATATCGGTTGCGGCGACGGTACGGTACAGTACAGCAGCAATATCAAAACGCTCGACGTGGAATGGACCAATATCACCGACGGGCTTCCGAAACGCTGGATCAACCGTGTGAAAGTTGACCGTCGCAATCCGGATATCGCCTATGTGGCGCTCTCCGGGTACGGGACGGGACATGTGTTCAGAACCACGGACAGAGGCGCGAACTGGGTGGACATCTCCGGCAACCTTCCGGATGTCCCGGTCAACGGTCTCGTCATTTCGCGTGAATATCCGGACAATACCATTTTCATCGGCACGGACATCGGTGTCTGGTACACACGCAATGGCGGTGTGAGCTGGGCACGCTTCGGCAGCGACCTTCCGAACGTGGTGGTGTATGACATCGATATCGACTCGCAAAACCGCCTGATCGCGGCCACGCATGGCCGCGGTATGTGGATTACCAGTGCGGTGCTCAATGTGGACGATCAGACTCCTGCACCGAATGAATTCGCAGTGATGCGGAATTATCCGAATCCCTTCCATGCTTCGGCAGGGACGCGCATCAGCTTCACGCTCGATACCCCGGCGGATATTACCATGCGCCTTCATGACGCAGCGGGACGTCTCGTACGCACTCTCACCGAAGGCCGTCACACAGCCGGGACACACGATCTCACTGTGAATACGACAGACCTGCGCAACGGTGTGTACTTTTACACGCTGAGCAACAGCAGTGAACATATCACGCGCAAGATGGTCGTGCTGAACTGAGGCCGGCCCTCCCACCCCGAAACGAGAGCGGGGCATCCGGTTCAACCGGATGCCCCGCTTTTATTTTCTGTGGAAATCAGTGTTTCGCAGACATATCTATCGGCGCCGCCGTCTCGACCCCATTCCTGCATGTTCGAGTTTCATGCTGTCGATGGCGAGCAGCAGTTCGCGATTCGTCTTGAAACGGCGGACATACTGAATCAGTCCCTGCATCGCCTCGCGATTGCCGCCTTCGAGAAGTGTGCGTCGCAACTTGAAATGCAGTTCCGTATCATCCCCGAGCAGTAATTCTTCACGACGCGTACCCGAAAGTTGAACGTTGATGGCGGGAAAAATTCGCAGATCCGCCAGCTCGCGATCGAGCACGATTTCGCTGTTCCCGGTACCCTTGAATTCCTGAAAGATCAATTCATCCATCGCTGAGCCGGTGTCAACGAGAATTGTGGCGATAATCGTCAGCGACCCCCCGTGTTCGATATTGCGCGAGGCCCCGAAGATCTTCTTCGGAATCTCCAGTGCGCGGGCATCGATACCGCCCGACATGATGCGGCCGCTGCCCTTGATACCGGCGTTGAATGCGCGTCCGAGACGTGTCAGCGAGTCAAGCAGAATGACAATATCCTTCCCTACCTCGGCCTGGCGCTTGGCGTATTCGAGCGTCAGACGCGCAATACGGGAGTGGGAAGCGAAATCACGGTCATTGCTGCTCGCAAACACCTTGCCCTGTACCGTGCGGTCGATTTCCGTGACTTCCTCCGGACGTTCATCCACCAGCAACATCAGCAATTCAAGATCCTTGTGATTGCGTGTGATGGCTTCGGCAAGGTTCTGCATCAGAACTGTCTTGCCCGCACGCGGTGGGGACACGATCAACGCACGCTGTCCCCGGCCGATCGGCGCAATCAGATCTATGATGCGCGTCGTGACATTGTTGGTCTCGAGATTGATACGAACATCAGGCGCAATTGCGACCTGCCGTGTCAACTCCGTAACATTCTTGTATTGATTGGGTGGCACGCCGTTGATGTCATGCAGAGAAACCACATGACGCTGCGCACCCTTGACACGGGCTGTGCCGGTGACAAGGCAACCATCACGCAAGCCAATTTCCTGCACCATGCTCGCAGGCACATGCACGTCATCACGGTTGCGTCTGAATTCTCTGCTTATTTTGCGAACGAAGCCGTAGCCCTTCGGCTCCAGCTCGAACACCCCATTGAAATCGATTGTGCTCATGCTTCCCAGGAATGGTCAAGGACGGATAATTGCCAGTATGGCAGCTACAATATACGCATTAATTCATCCGTATGCCAGTTCGAGGGGGGAAGAAGTTAAGAGTTAAAAGTTAAGAGTTAAGGGTCATTGGCAGAATGAAAATCCACCCCCCAAGCGGGGT
>JAGTUW010000080.1 GCA_018224345.1 Bacteroidota bacterium | reverse complement strand
GGGAAATGAAGGAAATGAGGGAAATGAGGGAAATGAGGGAAATGAGGGAAATGAAGGAAATGAGGGAAATGAAGGGAATGAGGGAAATGAGGGAAATGAAGGAAATGAAGGAAATGAGGGAAATGAAGGAAATGAGGGAAATGAAGGAAATGAGGGAAATGAAGGAAATGAAGGAAATGATCGGTAGCTGGGCTTCCCGGGCTTTGAGCGGTGCTTGGGATTGCAACGCATGTTGCGTCTTGACAGATGAGAACGGATGCCGTACTTTGCATCGCGGAGGTCGTAGTGGCGCACGCGCCTGTTGTGGTGAATGCCACCTGTAAAACGTGAATTGTGCGCAGAGTTGCCGATCGTGGAAAACAACATCCCTGTACTGTCTGTCGGAGAAGGAGCCGCATGCACTCCTGTAATTTGATTCAATCCCAATCTTCATACTCTTCTTTTCCGGAACCGCGCATTGGACCTGACAGCATGCATGTCGGCCTTCGTTTTGCATGGATCGGGTATGCGTCCTGGAGTCAGCAGAAAAACGACATGCGCATGCGCAAGGGATATCCCGTGCTTCTCGGGCAGTATCCTGCTCTGGGCGGACGTGCAGTGTTGGCGAAAGGAGCGGCGCAGCATGAGATACTCGCCGAATGCGGCATCCCGATCCGACTGACGGACGACAACGGGACCGGACGCGATCTGCTGCTCAATCATGAGCGCAGTTACACGGATTCCTACGGAGTAGAAGACCCTCAGCTCTGATTCTTTTCCCGCACTTTCCGGCGAATGCAATTTCAATTCACATCGAGGAAAACAACATGAAGAGATCGAACACAATCTGCCGGCAGGGGAGGCATCTGTCGGGAATCAATTGGGGCATCCTCTTGTTCTTCTTGACAGGTGCCGCCATCAATGCTCAAACACAGAATGAACCGCTTGCCGAGAAAATCAGATCGTTGTTACATCATGACGTATGTACCGTGAATGCGCTCGTACAGACAAGTATGCGTTTCTCGCTCGCCGATGATGACTTTCAGGGTGGCCGCACCTTCGAGGCTGGCAACGCCCGTCTCAGCGTCAGAGGCAGCCTGGATGGTGGTTTTTACTACCGTTTGTATTTCAATGTGTTGCACGCACCCGGCATCCTCGATGCCTATGTCGGTTATGCATACAGTGATGCATTACAGGTGTCGGTGGGGGCCATGAAGCCCAGGCAGTCACTTGACTATATCCCTGATCCCGGGTCCACGGATTTCATCGATCGCACGACAATCAGCGCTTTGCTGGTGCAATCACGTGAAATCGGTGTCGCGTTCGATGGACGGTATCGTGGCCTTTTCTATTTCGCGGGTATGTTCAACGGGAACAAATTGCTGACAAACAACAACAACGCCTTTTACGGCATCGGCCGTCTGGGGTATGCGCTCGATCATGTGCTACCCGGGACACTGGAGTTTGCTCTGCAGGGGTCCCACGGAAAATCGGAAGGGGTGACCAGCGGGAGCACCGGTCCGGTCATCAACGGAGAACGAACGATCTACGGCGCTGATGTCCGCTGGGAAACCTCATCGACACTGCTCTCCGCCGAATATCTCGAAGGGAAACTCGAAACCGCCGAGTCCTTGGGCGATATGTTGACTATCAGCGGGTATTATGTCACTGCCGGCTATCGTATCACAGAACAGTCAATGGTGCTGCTTCGCATGCAGACATGGAATGCGGGAGGAGGCGTCACGGATGATGTGCAATACACCATCGGTCTCAATCACGCATTCACGGGTATTGTCAGTGCGCAGCTCAACGCCGATGTTTTCGAACCCGCGACGGGAGAACGGCGATCCGGGATTTCGGGACTGCTACAGGTGCAGTTTTGAGTAAGGAGGACAGAAGGGACACAATTAATTAATTTGTTTTATGACACAAGGAGATGGACATGAATGAGATGAACACGAAAGAAAAGGAACTGTATCAGAAAAAACTGAAGGCACAGTTGGACGAATGGAATGCGAAGCTGGATCAGTGGAAGGCAAAAGCCGAAGGTTCCAGTGTGGACGCCAAGCTCGAAATGAACCGCAACATCGAGAAACTCGAAGACAACATCGAGAAGGGTACGAACAAGATAGCTGAGCTGGCAAAGGCAAATGACGACAACTGGGAAAAGGTCAGAGATAATGTCGAGGATACCTGGAAATCACTGACCGATGGAGTCAAGGATCTGACGTCAAAGTTCACGTCCTGAATCCTGCTTCCGATTGCTACGGACGGGAGACGCACATTGCGTGCGTCCCCGTTCCAGTATCCCCATGCATCAGAAACGAATGGAGCAGTTATATGAATCGCCACGATGTTCAGTTATTACAGCAGATAAAAGGCTACCCTGCGGTCACCATTACGTTGCCGACGCATTCCACGGCGCCGGAAAACCGCCAGGATCCGATACGGCTCGGGAATCTGGTCAAGGAGGCGACCGAGCGTCTGCGCAGGGAGTTCGGCAAGCGTGATATCACGTCTCTGCTGACGGGACTCGACCAACTCGTGCAGAGCATCGATTTTCGCCATTCCTCGAACGGGCTTGCGCTTTTCATCAATCCCGATTTCGCCCGCGCCTTTTCGCTTCCGTTCACTCTCAACGAACGCGTCGTCGTGGGTGAGACATTCTATACACGCGACCTCGTTTTCGCCATGAATCGTACGCCGCGTTATTGGACGCTGGCTCTCAGTGAACAGCCCACAAGACTGTTCGAAGGCGTGCGCGATCATCTCACTGAGATCAAGGATGAGGGCTTCCCGTCAACCTATGAAGGCCCCGGAGCGGAAATCCCCATGCCCGGAGGCAGAGGTGTCAATAAATCTGCTTACAGGGACGAGATGCACCGGGAGTTTTTCCGTTCTGTGGACTCGCTGCTCAAGACCTTCATGGTGGACGACCCGCTGCCCATCGCAGTGGCCGGGGTGGAGCGACATCTGTCTTTTTTCGACGAGGTCTCGGATTACCGGAACGCAGTTCTCACGAAACTGGAGGGTAACCATGACCACACTTCGGCCCATGACCTCGCAACGCTGGTCTGGCCTCTTGTGAAAGAGAAGCTGGCCGAAGAGAGAAAGAAGGTCCACGGAGAGCTCGAGAAAGCCGTGGGCGAGAAAAAATATGCCTCTTCGATTATCGAAGTCTGGCGTCTGGCGCATGAAGGCCGTGGCAGGCTGCTGCTGGTGGAAGAGGATTATCATGTACCCGGGCGTGTTGATAATACCGGTATGAAGCTTACCGTTGTTGATGATCCCACCCCTCCGGACGTTATGCATGATGCTGTCGATAACGTCATTGAAGAGGTGTTACGCAAACAGGGGCAGGTTGTGTTCGTAGAGAAGGGCAGTCTCGCTGAGCATGATCGTATCGCATTGATTCTACGGTATTGAGCCTGGCGCACTGCAGCCATGAGGCTGTGTCCACTGCCTGCGCATCAGCGGTCATACCAAGGACCTTTACATCACGGATGTCATGAGTCCCGACCATGTTGACCGGCGGAAGTCAGTACGCTGTACGGCACCTTTTGTCTGTGACCGCTTCCCTGCTTTTTTCGCTACGGCCGAACGGCGATGATGGCATCCACTTTACAAGGTGATAAGTATGAACAAGTCCGAAAATTTGCCGAAACTCATTCTTGTCACCGGCGCCACCGGGTACATTGGTGGGCGTCTGGTTTCCCGACTTCTTGAGCTCGGGTATCGTGTTCGTTGTCTGGTTCGTGATCCCGGGCGTTTGCAGGGTCGCCCCTGGCGTGATGCCGTCGAGGTCGTTTCCGGCGATGTGCTGGACAAGGAGAGTCTCGAACCCGCCATCCGGGGAGCTGACGCAGCGTACTATCTCGTGCACAGTCTGGCGGGAGGAAAGGATTTTCATGCACGCGATATGACTGCGGCAAGAAATTTCAGCGAGGCGGCACGTGCGACAGGATTGCAGCGCATAATATTTCTCGGAGGCCTGGCAGAAACAGCAACGGATCTTTCCGAACATCTGCAATCACGTCAGGAAAGCGGCGAGGCACTGAGAACCGGCGGAGTACCGGTTACGGAATTCCGTGCCGGTGTGATCGTCGGTTCCGGCAGCGTCTCCTTTGAAATGATACGCTATCTGACGGAACGGCTTCCGGTAATGATTTGTCCCCGCTGGGTATATACACGAACGCAACCGATAGGGATACGTGACGTTCTTGAGTATCTGGCCTCGGCGCTTGCCGTGCCGGAGAGTACTGGTCGTATCATTGAAATCGGGGGTGCCGATGTGGTCACCTACGGTGAGATGATGACACTGTATGCCGACGTTCGCGGGTTGAAACGCACGCTGCTCCGGGTGCCTCTGCTCACCCCGCGTCTTTCCTCGTATTGGGTCAATATTGTTACACCGATTCCTGCCGTCATTGCGCGTCCCTTGATTGAAGGACTGCGCAACGAGAATATCGTGCATGATCAACGCGCCGCTGAATTGTTTCCTGATATCCGTCCTGCGAGCTACCGGGTTTCCGTTGAACGTGCATTGGCACGGTTGCAGGTTGGGAGCCTGGAAAGCAGATGGAGCGATGCCCTGAGTTCAAGTCAGGGCGATACGCCACCGGTGACGTTGACCGTGCGGGAAGGTATGATTCTCGAACGGCGCCGGCGTATTGTTCATGCGTCTCCTGCAGAGCTGTTCCGGGTATGTACCGGTCTGGGTGGAAATCGGGGCTGGGCCTACATGGATTGGGCATGGAAGCTGCGCGGGATGTTCGATATGCTCATCGGCGGCGTGGGCTTGCGGCGTGGCCGGCGCGATGCAGATGACTTGCGTATCGGCGATGCTTTGGATTTCTGGAGAGTCGAGGAGGTGGAATTCAATGCAATGTTGCGACTGCGCGCGGAGATGAAGGTGCCGGGAAAAGCCTGGCTGGAGTTTCGCATGACGCCTCAGGAAAGGGGGGACACGCTGCTTCAGCAGACTGCGTATTTTGCTCCGAAAGGCCTGGCAGGCTGGATGTACTGGTATGGCCTGTATCCATTCCACGCCTTCATCTTCAGCGGGATGATCACACGTATCGCTGCACGTGCCGCGAGAGAAGACACGCCGCGGTCGTGAGTCTGGGCTCAGACGCGCTTTCTCCGAACTTCGTACATGGCAATGGCCGCTGCGACCGAGGCATTGAGTGAAGCCACCTTTCCCCACATAGGAATGCGCAGGAGAATATCGCAGGAATTCCGGATGATCGGGCGCAATCCCTTTCCTTCGCTGCCGACGACCAGGCAAAGTGGACGGAAGGCATCGAAGTCAAGCAGATCGGTCTCCCCTTCGGCATCCAATCCTGCGATCCAGATGTCGGCTTGCTTGATGCGTAGCATTGCCTGGTTCAGATTCCCGACCCGGGCGATGGGGAGATGCGCGGTTGCTCCTGCAGAGGTTTTGACCACCACATCCGTGATGGGAGAAGAGTCGCGTTGCGGCAGTATGATACCATGCACGCCGGCACATTCCGCACTACGCAATATCGCGCCAAGATTGCGCGGGTCAGTGACGTTGTCGACGGCAAGGAGAAAGGGCGGATCCTGCTCGTGGCGCAATGCGAGCATGTCCTCAAGTGAGAGCTGTGTGATTTCCTCCACCAGAGCAACGATACCCTGCGCTTCACGAGGCGCACCCAGGCGATCGAATTTCTGCTTGTCGAGCTGTGTGACCGGTACTCCATGGTTGCGCGCGAGACGTCGGATCTCCTCAACGATATGGCCCTGTGTTCCGAAGCGTATGAATATTTTTGCAACCCTGCTGCTGGACCGAAGGGCTTCGATGATGGGATTTCTGCCGTGAATGTACATAGCACCTCTTGCTGACAGAGAATGATTGCGGGAAAAACGATCGTGCAGTGCATAATCCGGAGACCGATTCATGACCGGGACAGGAACAGGTCGGGAAAGCAATGTGCATCATGCTCAGGAAACAGTTGACAGACCAATCTGCTCTCGTATACGCGGCCCCAATATTTCACGAATGCGTTCGTGTTCGGGCATCCGCAGTTGTGGATCGGCCTGGATGATACTGAATGCGTGATCGCGTGCGCGGGTCAGGATGTGTCCATGCGTCAGGAGATTCGCGATACGGAACAGCGGATATCCACTTTGTTGCGTACCCCAGAGATCACCCGGTCCGCGGATCTCCATATCGACCTCTGCGATGTGGAAGCCGTCGGTACTCTCGTACATCGTATCAAGGCGGCGGCGCAAATCGCTGAGTTCCTTCTGCTCCTCATTCGTGCGTGCTTTGCCCGCGAAATACAGCCGCTTCGCAGTCATGAGAATACAGAACGCCTGTTTGTCACTGCGTCCGACGCGACCCCGCAATTGATGTAATTGCGCGAGACCGAAACGTTCGGCATGTTCGATGACCATTACTGTAGCATCGGGCACATCAACACCGACTTCAATAACGGTGGTGGAGACGAGAATGTCAATTTTGCGATTCTTGAACGCCATCATGATGCGGTCCTTCTCCTCCGCTTTCAGACGACCATGGAGCAGTCCCAGACGCAAATCCGGAAACACCTCTGCATGGAGACGCTCGTATTCCTCCGTGGCAGCTTTCAAATCCATTTTTTCGGATTCACTGATAAGTGGAAATACGATATATGCCTGGTTACCGGCCGCGACTTCTTCACGCAGGAAATCATGCACTCTGTCGCGATCCTCTTCGAAACGGATGGCGGTTTTCACCCGTCTGCGGTTGGCGGGTAGTTCGTCGATCAACGACACGTCCAGATCCCCGTACAACGTCATCGAGAGCGTACGGGGGATCGGAGTGGCCGTCATGATCAGCATATCGGACGCCGCGTTCTTCTGTCGCAGATCTGCGCGTTGCATGACGCCGAAGCGATGCTGTTCGTCAATGACAATAAGGCCGAGACGGTGAAACTGGACGTGCTGTTGGATCAGAGCATGCGTCCCGATCACGATATGGACGTCTCCATTGGCAATCGACGCGGCCAGTTCCTGTTTTTTCGTATTGCTCTGCTGACCAAGGAGCAAGCGGACGTTGACGCGCAGATCGTCGATAAGTCCGGTAATCGTACGGAAATGCTGTTCAGCGAGAATTTCTGTCGGGACCATCAATGCACACTGATATCCATTGTCCACGGCCAGCAGCATCGCCAGCAATGCGACCACGGTTTTCCCCGAACCCACATCCCCCTGCAACAGACGGTTCATCGGTTGCGGACGGCGCATGTCGCCCACGATTTCATGCAGGACGCGTTTCTGCGCCGCCGTCAGTTCGAACGGGAGACGGTGGACGAGATCGCGCGCTGTCGGACTTTCGCCTGCAAAGGATATGCCGGGTAGTGTGCCGCTCTGCATGCGTTTCCGCAGTGCGAGCTGCAGGGAAAGAATAAAAAATTCATCGAAAATGAGCCGTTCTTTCGCCAGGTTCAATGCCTCATTGTCAGGCGGGGTATGAATATGTCGGATTGCCTGCTGCAGTGGGATCAGGCCCTCGTTCTCAAGCAGGGTGGAGGGATACCAATCGCGGAGGCCCGCCACATGAAGCTGCAGCACATCATGCATCAACCGCCGAAACCCGCCGTGTCTGTTGAGACCCACTTTCTCGAGTTCAGCATTCGAAGGATAGACGGGGACAATGCCACCCGTATTGATGAAAGACAGAGTTTCATCATCCTGCAGCCGGTCGATATCCGGATGCACCATGCTGATCTTGCGACCGTATTGTTGCACTTCGCCGGAAACCGCGATGTGTTCGCCCACACGAAATGCCTGCTGCCAGTAGGAGAGTCCCTGGAAAAACACCAGTTCCATCGAAGCGTGATTGTCACGCAATGTCACGACAATACGCTTCCTTCTCGCATGCACGGTTGCCACATTGCCGACACTGCCGACGACAGTGACCACCGCGCCAGCGTGAAGTGTCAGTTGTCGTATTGGTACGATGGTGCTACGATCAAGATAGCGTCGCGGAAAATAGTAGAGCAGATCCCATGCCGTATGGATGCCTGATTGCTGCAATACGCGCGCACGTCCGGGACCGACACCCGGCAACCGGCTGACGTCAACATGTTCAGGAAGTATCGTGTTGTGCTCCGTCAATTCTCTTTTCTTCCCATTGAATAGCATATAAGCTACGTCGAATGTCTGAAAATGGCAATGGCTTTGTGCCGGGGTGCCGGGGAGGGGGATATTCCCCGGAGCGCATGAAAAGCGTATATTTCCTGATTAAGAGCAATGAGAATCTGGATACAGGAACAATGAGTAAGCCAAAGAAGAAAAGCCCGGACGTTCGCAATTCACTGTACATGGAACAGGAGGTGAAGGAATTATCGCCACGCCTCCGACTCATATTCGGTTGGCTGCTTCCGCTGCTGGCCATCACAGCCGCATTTATTTATGTTCTGCCCATGCCCGGCGCTGCGGAGGAACGTGGTTTTCCGTATGACGATGCCTATACGGCGATGAGCTATGCCCGGACGATGGTGGAGCACGGCAGCTATGCCGCCCATTCGGAGGCTGCGGCGACATCCGGCGTGACGGCTCCTCTGCAGGTGCTGCTACTCGCGGTACTCTACATGATAGTCGGCGACATGGTAACAGCGGGTCTTTTTTTGGGAATTGCATCCTTCGCCGTGGTTGTGGTCCTGACATTTCTTCTCGGTCTCCGGTTGTTCCGAAATCAACAAGGATTTGCGGTCGTGGCGGCTGTGCTCCTCCTCCTCTCTCCCCGTATGGCCGCGGCTGCGGTATCGGGACTCCCGACGCTTCTCTTCACAGCCCTGATCCTCGCTTCGGCATATTTTTACATGTCGCGCCGTTCCATTCCATTCTTTCTCTTCGCTGGACTGGCACTCTGGACACATCCCGCCGCACTGGTCTTTGTCCTCGCGGCGATTGCACATCTGTTTTACAATCATCTTCTGGTTGGCGAAGATCTCAAGCCACGGTCGCAGGACGGACGTACGGTGAGCGGACGCGAGACGGCCATCGGTGCTGTCGTGTTTCTTTTTCTTTTGACTGCGTATGCCGCATTCAATCTTGTTCTTTCAGGAAACTTCTTCGTCAATACAGTCTCCGCGAAAATGGCATATTATGCAGGGGCAACCAGCGAGTTCACATCCGGTGTATGGCAGTTTTTCACCCGTTACGGCTGGGCTCCGATCATCCTGTTCGCTCTGTTCGGATTATCGGCGGTGGTTGTCGATGCAATCCGCCGGCGTCCCCTGCCCATTCTCATGAGCATGCTGTTCCTTGTCGGTATGATTGCCGCGTATGCTGTATTCCACCCCATTCTGCACGACTCACATACACTGCTTCCCGCGTTGCCATTTTTCGCACTGCTGGGCATGTGGGGGCTCCATCATATCCATGCTCTGTTGACACGCGCCTTGCCCCTGCCGATGTTTCGTATGTTGTCCCTGGCCTTCGTTGTACTCGTTGTAACCACTGCGACACTGTTTTCCGTCATCGATTGGCCGGTTTACCGCGAGGGGCATTACCGTGCCTTCCGTTATGTACTCCATCGCGATATCGCAGCGGCACGCTGGATAGAGGCGAATACGCCACCGGATGCCACGATAGCAACGCATCTGCCCGGTGCAATCACGTTCCATGGTCGGCGTCCAGTATTGGACATCACAGGGGAATTGAGTCCATCGATGCTTCCCGCTATAGGCAGTATGTCTGAACTTGTCTCGGAGCTTCGGCAGCGTGACATCCAGTACGTCGCGGCGCGACGGAATCACCTGGAAGTTGTCAACAGCAACCCTCTGTTTACCTCCGATGCTACCCAGGCGGATATAATGGAAGTGTTTGCCTACACACCTGGCCGGACGCATCTGATGTCCCAGACGGCCAGTGCCCTCAATGTCGAAGCAGCGCGTCTGATGCAGCGTGCGGACTGGCCTGGCGCTGTGCGCATATTGCAGCGGTCATTCAAAGAGGACCCTTATTCTTCCCGTACGAGCACGTTATACGGACTGGCCCTGCTGCAATTGGGTGATACGGCAAATGCGCAATCGTATTTGAGTCAGGCCCTTGCGCTGCACGACGAATATGCTCCGGCGATGACGCCGCTCGCGGATATTCACGTTCAGCAGAAACGATTCGATGAGGGGATACGACTGCTCGAGAAGGCTCTTGAGATCAATCCGCAATCTTCGCAGTCGCAGTCATCCTATCGCGCGGCAGTCCGTGCAAAACGCGAGGATTCGCTTCGTGCTCAGGGAGTTCATACTTTCACCTTCACACGTTGAGCAATGATGCACCGCACCGCTTCTCCCACGTTCCCGTTGTGCCGCCGGCTGTTCCGTATAGCAGTTCTGTGTTTGTTGTGTCACCTGATGTTTCCGGGCATGCAAGCTCAGGAGATGCGCCGGGAACTGCGCGGAGTGTGGTTGACGACACTGCTCGGGCTCGATTGGCCCGCTGCTTCATTGCGTGGGAATGCTGATGCTCAGCGGCAAGCCTTGCGGGATATACTCGACGATCTGGCCGAACAGCGGTACAATACGGTTTTTTTTCAGGTTCGTTCCCGCGGCAATGCAATGTACCGGTCAAATTTCGAACCATGGGCTTCGGAGCTGACGGGCACACTCGGCCGTGATCCCGGCTGGGATCCGTTGGCTTTTGCGATCGAAGAAGCTCATGCGCGGGGTATGGAATTGCATGCCTGGTTCAATGTCTATCGTGTCTGGAGCCGGGGAACGGCGCCCGCCTCGGTGCCGGTACACGTCACAGGCGCGCACCCTGACTGGGTCCAGCGCTACGGCGATGATATCTGGATCGATCCGGGAATACCGGAAGCACGAGCCTATCTCGTGCAAATAGCAGAGGATCTTGTCCGTAATTATCCCATCGATGGATTGCATTTCGATTATGTGCGTTATGCAGACCGCGGTTTCAAGGACGAAGAGACATACAGACGGTACGGAAAGGGGCAACCTCGTGACGACTGGCGACGCGACAATGTCAGCGCATTTGTGCGTGATGCGTATGTGCGTTGCACGGCCATCCGTCCGTCATTGCAAATTGGTTCTGCACCTATCGGCATTTACCGGAACCTGCCGACTGCCAGGGGTTGGGAGGGGAGGAATGCGATTTCCCAGGATTCGCGTCGGTGGTTGCGTGAAGGATATCACGATTATGTCGTTCCCCAGATTTACTGGGGGCTCCTGCGCCGGGGAAGCAACATTGACTTCGAGGCATTGGTGGAGGACTGGAAGCGGGAGTCGGCAGGCCGTCACGTTCACGCAGGTGTAGCAGCGTACAAGGAGAATGTGCTGCCCTGGCTTGCCGACCACATCGATGCGACTCGCGATCGCGGTGCCGACGGCGTGGTGTTTTTCCGCTATGAGCATGTGCGGCGCAACCAATTGGGCCGGCGCTTCGAACGCCGCACTCTCGCGCCGTCCATGACCTGGCGCGATGCCGTGCGACCGAATCCTCCGAGACGTTTGCGTACAGAGGGGGCTGTCCTGCACTGGGATCCACCAGTGCCCGCCGCGGATGGCGACACCGCATCCTGGTATGCAGTGTATCATCGTGGTGCACGGGAAGGGTCTGATGATCTGCTTGAAGTTCTTCCCGCATTGCGGACTGCCTGGCCGATGCCACACGGCGTGGGAGAGGAAGACATTCTCATTACCGCACTGGATGCATTCCGGAACGAAAGTGCCGCGGCCGGACGCGAATCTCCGCTCGCCGCAGCTCCGGAGCTTCCCCCCGCGCCTTCGATGCCAGTCTTTGGACCCCGGATAGCTTCACCGATTGCGGTCGGAAAGGATTTGATCCTTCTCGGTTATGAACTCGATAAAGCAGCATTCGTCCGTCTCAGACTGATGGATGCCACCGGTGCCGAAGCACTGGTATTGCTTGATGGCTGGCAACCCGCGGGGATGCATGTCCTCGGTATCGACCGTACCCGCCTTCAGGAGAATATTACACGGTACATATTCGAGACGGGGGACTTCCGAACCATTATGGATTTTCCCACAGAGGGCTGAGCCCGCCAGGGAACGGAGCCGGGCAGTGCTGCAATTCTATTCGGTACCGGTAGCGGGAGAGCCCGGAAATGTCAATGGAATGAAATCTTCCATGAACCCTCGTTCGCCAACATCCACGCTTTCTTGTATCTTACCTACGTGATTCAGCCATCCCATACGGAAAAACGCCTTCTCGCACGGTTGAAGGAAGCGCGGCCTGCTGACAGCATTCTTGCACGCTGTGAGGACGAAGATCGTTGTGTGCGCTTGTATCGTGATATACTCGTCCGTGCCGCACAGACGATCGATCGCGCCGCACTGACGCTTGAAACGCGCCTGGAACAGGCCTTGCAGCAGGTCCCGCTGCCGGAACGCGCCCTGGTCCATCTCCACCGTTTCCTCGAGGCATCGCTGAGTCCCGCACGCATACTCGAACATATTCTCCGCACGCCGCGCCTGCTGACAGATTTCCTCTTGTTGAGCTCCTCCTCTCTCTGGCTGGCCGATGCCCTGGTGCGTGACGCAGGCCTGTTTCGCTGGCTGCTGGCGACCGACGTCCTTGAGCAGGCACCTTCAGATACGGAGATATTGGCCGGGGCACGTTCGGCATTGGTACGTTTCGATCGCTCCGAGCTCCGGATGAATGCCCTGCGCAGGTATCAGCGAAGACAGTTGCTTCGTATTGCCTCCGCAGACATTCTGCAGAAAAAGCCCCTTACCGTTGTTGTCCGGGAGTTGAGCGACCTGGCGGATGCCGTCCTGGTCTGCGCTCTGGATGAGGCTGTGACACTGCACGGCCAACGGCGTGGTCGGCCTCCGGCTGCCCGTATAGCAGTGATCGCACTTGGCAAACTGGGAGGCAGAGAACTCAATTACAGCTCCGACATCGATATCATGTTTGTGTACGATCGCATGCCGGCAGTGGAGACACATAGGGAAGCAGATGCAAGATGTGAACCGGCTGATCGCCGTGCAATTGCGGACGAAGCGGAGGATGCTGCCCAGCTGGCACCGCCCGATACAGTGGTGTCTGATGATGCGGTCACCATAGTCAAGGAGCTGCTGCGGCTGCTTACCGGGAGCAGCAGCGAGGGCATGCTGTACCGGACGGATCTGCGCCTGCGGCCTGACGGTGCCGCCGGCGCGCCTGCGTTGTCGCTGGACGCCACCGTGACGTATTATGAACGTCGGGGGGCGTTGTGGGAGCGCCAGATGCTGCTGCGGTCGCGCACCTGTGCCGGCGACCGTATCCTGGGTGAGATGTTGCTGCGTCGTCTCGAACCGTTCGTGTATCCCCGTGGGACAAGGAGACTTCCTTCGGAGTTGCTTGTCAATATCCATACGCGCCTTTCCGGGCGTTGGCATGACGAACGCAATGTCAAACACATGCGCGGTGGGATTCGACACATTGAATTCAGCCTCCAGGCAATACAAATGGTACATGCGCAGCTGGTGTCCCTGCGTACACCATCGACACTCGAGTCCATCTCCGCCTGCGCCGCGAGGGGATTGCTGCAACCGGAAGAGGAAGCGTTGCTTCGCGACGCCTATGTGTTTCTTCGTCGCGTTGAGCACGCGCTGCAGCTCGAGCAGTTTGAACAGACGCATACACTGCCCGGCAATGATACAGGGATGCTGCGTGTGTCCCGCACACTCGGTTTTGAGACACACGCCATGTTTCACCGGCGATTGCGTCGCACACGCTCATCTGTCGAACGTATCTGCGACGGCATTCTCGCAGCCGAAACTGACGACAATCGCGGAGAGGTGCAACCTTCCTCTCCCATCCCGACCGATGATCCGCGTCTGCGGACCATCCTGCGCGATTTGGTTGACGGGCGGGAGGATGCCCGTCGCAGCAGCAATGATCGGCGGCGCATGGATACCTTGCTCCCGGCATTGCTGGCCGATGCCTCCGCCACGCCCTTGCCCGTGGAGGCATTGGCGGGAATCGAACAGTTCACCTACTCGGCTGCACCGGCAGGTGCACTGTCCTACATCGAACACCAGCAAACCCGCCAGTTCCTGCTTCACCTGGCGGCGTGTGCTCCTGTGGCATTACGGCGTCTCGAGCGTGACCCGCTCCTTCTGGAATTGGTGTTCAGTGGCTGGGATGAACAGCATCTGAATGATGCACGGTTGTATGATGTCAGCTTCGTCTCCGCCTTGGCTACACTGATACTTGGGGACAGCGATATCGATGCATTTGGCCGTGCCATCAGTGAGATCGCGGACACTGTATTGCGACGCACGTTACTGCGTCTTCATGATGCTTCCTTTCCCTTCGCAGTGCTGGCGCTCGGAAAATATGGCAGTGCGGAACTTATTCCAGGCAGCGATCTCGATGTCATCTTTCTGTACGATACGAACGATGACGCCGATCATGAGCGCGCGCAGAAGTATGGGCGTGCGGTTATTCGCGAAATGCGCGGTGACCGTGTTCCGCCACTCTTCGAATGTGATACCCGGCTGCGTCCTGAAGGCCGCAGTGCCCCGCTGGCCGTCAGTATCACCGCATGGCAACGGTATTTTCAGGAGCGTGCCTCACTGTGGGAGCGCCAGTCCCTGCTTCGCTCACGGCTCGTTGCGGGTGACGCAGGCCTGATGGCACGCATCAGTAAAGCGATTCATGCGCAGCGCATGACCAGGACACTGACGGCGGACGATCTTGCTGAGATTCGGGCGATGCGCCTGAGAATGGAAGCGGATGGTATGACTCGCCAGGCATCGCGTATCGACATCAAGCGCGCTCCGGGTGGACTCATCGATGCAGAATTCGCCGCCCAGGTTCTACAACTCCATGCTGCTGCGCTGCCGGCGGGAGGAACCTCTCCGGCACTGAGTCAGGCGGCGCGGTTGTTCCCCTCGCTTTCTGACGCGGTCACAAGATTGCGCCATCATCACTGTCGTCTGCGATTGCTGCAGCTGTTTCTTCGACTGCTCCTGGATACGCCGTCGAATCATCTTCCGCCCGAGAAAGAACGATCCCATCGTCTCGCAGCTGTCATGGGAATCGAGGGGTCTGAGGGATTGACCGAAGAGCTGTCCATGGAAATGAGGCAGGCAAGAATTGATTTTGATTTTGTGTTCGAGACCGTATCTTCCATGTGTGCTTCCCAACGTGCGGGTTCCAATCCATGACAGCACTGCAACAACAACGCTTCCGACTCGTCGTTGAATACGATGGGACGGACTTTATCGGTTGGCAGATACAGCGAAACGGCCGATCGGTACAGGGCGAAATGGAGGCGGCGCTGCATCGATTGTTCCAGCGGCAGGTACGTGTCCATGGCGCCGGTCGAACAGACGCCGGGGTGCATGCGACAGGGCAGGTAGCACATTTCGACCTTTCCTGCCGTATGGATGCAGCTACGATGATGCGTGCACTCAATGCGGAATGTCCTACGGACATCACCGTCCGGGAGGTCGGGGAAGCGGAAGCGGATTTCCATTCGCGCTTTTCTGCCAGCTCACGTTCTTATGTCTACACCATCGTTCATCAGCGCATTTCACTGTATCGTCGTCATCAATGGATACTGTACGCCGATCTGGACCATGATGCCATACGCGAAGCGGTTTCCGTACTTCGTGGAACACACGATTTCACTGCATTTTCAAAACGAGCGCCGGACATTGCGCATCATTATTGCCATGTGTTCGACGCAGCATGGGAGCATCATGAGCAACTGAGTCGATTTCATATTACGGCCAATCGCTTTCTGCAGGGGATGGTGCGTGCACTGGTCGGCGGCCTCGTGCATGCAGGGCGTCACCGGATGACGCCTGATGAATTTGTGTCATTACTTGCTTCGCGGGATCGCGCACGCGCCCCAATGCTCGCTCCGGCACATGGGCTGGTGCTCACCGCGGTGCGTTACGATGCTGCCGAGTACGAAGTCGTGCGAGCGATCATGGATGAGCTGCGCATGGCGAGGGAGATGGAGGAGTAATGTCTGCTACCGTGTCCATTGCAGTTTATCGACACGAACCCCGTCGGATTCAAAGATAATCGTCCCTTCCAGATCTGTGCGGTGAACGTCCGCACCCACAAGTCGCAGGCGATTGAGAATTTCCTGGCGCGGATGGTTGAACTGATTATTCCGGCCTGCCATGATCACCGCATGTTTCGGTTTCACTTTGACCGCAAAGCCCGGGCTCGTACTTGTCGTACTGCCGTGATGGCCGACCTTCAGGACGTCGGCACGCAGTAATGTATCGTATTGTGCGATCATTGATCGCTCCGCTGCGGTTTCTGCGTCACCGGTAAATAGAAAACGTGTTTCGCCATAGATGAGCAGCAAGACGGTGGAGTTTCCATTGGACGGAGTACAGTCCTCCCCGGCTGGTGGTGACAGGACATAAAATCGCGCGTGATCACCAAATGCGAAATGATCTCCTGCATGGAGCGTGCGTACACCGCGAGTCCGTTGTTTCATCAGCCGTAAGAGTTTACCCACTTCGCCGTCGTCCGGCCAATTGCAGCTTATATATGCGCTGTCGACACGTACGCCCGCCAGCACTGCCGAAGCGCCTCCCCGGTGGTCGTTATCGGGATGAGTGATGACCAGGGCACGCAGGCGGTGAATACCGCTTGCGCGCAGATGGGGGAGTATTACCTGTGTCCCGCTGTTTCCACGGCTATTCCCGGGGCCGGTGTCGATGAGCCAGGGGTCACTTCCGGGCATTTCCACCAGAATAGCATCCCCTTGTCCGACATCAAAGAAGGTCACGCGCAGACGTGGAGGTGATGCGGGAAAGAGCGTGGCAGCAGTGACGATGACGGCGAGCAGAAATATGGAGAGCAGGATAAGTTTCTGTCGCATACGGCCGGGTGTTGCGGATAGGTACACTATACAGGCAACATACAGAATCCCGGCGATGAAGGGAAATGCAGGAATATCAATTACGCCCCATGTCAGACCGGCGAGCAGCCCGGAAACACCCAGTATCAGGTCGAGTGCCCCGCTCGCTGTTTCCGCGAGAAGCGTAGCGGCCGCATGAAACAGCGGGAGGATCAGCACGGAGAGCAGCCCACAATTGACCACGACAAATACCAGAGGTACGGCTACGAGATTGGTGACCAGCCCGGCAATGCTGATCTGTCCGAAGCTGCCGGCGAGGAGAGGCAGAGTGAGTGCCTGTGCGGCGATTGTAAGTGAAAGCAGCGAACAGAGGACATCAGACGTCGTTCCCTGAATTTTTTTCGGAAGAAGTTGATTCAGGGAATTATGTATTCTGTCGTGAAAAAGAAGTATGCCGAGGACCGCCCCGAACGAGAGCTGAAAGCTGAGTCCGAGCAGGGCAAGAGGACTGGCGACGATGATGATCACACCTGCGACGGACAGGGCGTTTATGCTGCTGCCGGGACGTTGCAGCAGCACACCGCCGAGCAGGAGCGTTGCCATGACCGAGGCGCGTGTTACAGGCGCGGCAAAACCCGTGATCGCAGCGAACAGCCAGAGAACCGCGAGAGCCGCCGCAGCACGCAACGAAAAGCGGAGACGTTCGAGCGGGACGAATACCAGGGCGAGGACGATGCCCGCATGCAGTCCCGATACCGCGAGAATATGCATGATCCCGGCACGCCGGAAATCCTCGAGAGTATCGGCATCAATCCCCCCACGATCGCCGAGCAGCAGGCCGTTCATGACAGCGGCATGATCAGGTTGATACAGAGCAGCGATCGCACGCCGCATTTCCTTGCGCAATTCCGCAATCAGCGATGTCCACCAGTCCGCATCGTCCGAGGTAAGCACGTGGAGGTCCGATCCCCTGGAGACCGAGGCCTGGAGCAGTGCTCCTTCCTGAAGAAGCCAGCTTCGTGCATCGAAGCCGTGTGGTGTACGCGGGGTACGGGGCACACGCAGACGACAACGTGTTTCGATCACATCACCGATCTGCAGCGGAAGCAGTGTATCCTCATCCACGTACTGGCTGCGACTGTAGGAGAGCATTACCCGTCCTTTGGTGTCATACACGCGACCAGCATGCATCACCTGCGTGGCATTGATCATGAACCGCTGTCTGTCGGTTGCGATTCGTGGATGTGATGCCACGATTCCACGCACGCGAATTTTCTGCTTCAGATCCGCGAAGGTGAGAAGATCGACCGGGAAGGCATGGAGCGCCATATCGCAGCGCAGCATACCGCAGAAGACGAGAAGGACCGCGAGGGCAATATCACGCGGCAGGGTGAGGAATGCATGGCGTCGTCCGACAAGCAGCAGGATCAGAGCAAGCGAAAAGCTGAGGAATGTGACGGTATGCAGGACGGACTGTTCACAAGGCACATGCCATTGAAGGAAGACGCCGGTAGCGAGAAGCAGAAAGATACGCATCGCCGGTAACAGTGCGACACTGCGCCACGGATGACGCATGAGAATTCTCCCTGAAAAGATGAGTGTTTTCTGTGTCCCCGAAGTTTGCGGGAGGCACCTGTGACCCTATGTCAAAAAGTTACAGATTGCAGGCGCCAGATGCGAGAGAGAAAGAAGTCCCTGAGTTTCAAATCCCCTGCGATTGCCGAAGAGAATGAGTGGTACCGGATGGCGGGTATGGGGTTTGATATTGATTTCCTCGATATTTCCGTGATCACTTGTAACAATCACCAGGGTACGGTTGTGATCGATATGATCATGGATGCCACGCAGCAAGTCATCGACATGCGAGAGTACATTGCGTGCCATTGTCCGGTCGCGTGCATGTCCCGCCTTGTCGGTGAGGAAATACTCATACAATGTGAAGGCATGCATACCCGCGATGCGTGCGAGTGTGCGTCCTCCCTCGTACGGTGTTGACAGCGGGGCGTCGTGATGCCCGATCTCGCTCCAGCGCGCGGCGGTGATGTCGGTGGAGAGTGCCAATCCTGATCGCAGGTCGCTGATATCACGAAAACGCACTCCCGAGACGATTGCCGCATACATCCCGGCGACCATGCGTCGTTGAGGTCCCTGAAGGTAATCGAAAAAGCGCTGTGGGAAGGCATTGGCCAGGGCGACTGTGGAGGGGCGACCTTTGTTTTGCAGTCTGGCAAAGATGTTGTGGGCTGCGACCACGGGTTTGAGTGTGGAATAGAGATAAGGACCGAAATGCCGCCCGATCAGTTGCGCTGTGTTGATCCCGGTGTACAATGTCGCTTGTCCCGTCCCACTCTGGGGAAGGCCAGGGATGCCGAGATTCGGATCAAGGGGGATGCAGAGTGCATCCCGTGATTGAATCGTCCGGTTTCGAAGTGATGGGAGTGTGCCTCCGAGCAGGTCAGTGAGAAAGGGTGGTCGAACGTCGAAGAAAGGATTACGGCTGGGGTCCTTCACTCCGATACCGACACCATCGAGGAAAATAAACAGAATGTCACGGTTGCGTTTCAGATTGGTCCGTTCGCCCCGCCGTTGCGCCCGCTCACTCATCTAGTCCGCCGATTGATGGTATTCGTTTTTACTTTTCAACATCACTGTCACCGGACCATTGTTGACCAGTTCGACTTGCATCATTGCTGCGAATTCACCTGTCTGCACGTGCTTCTCTCCGAGATGCAGACGCAGGTCCGCGACAAAAAGGTTGTACAATTGTTCGGCGAGTGCAGGTTCCGCCGCATGTCCGTAGCTGGGACGATTCCCTTTTCGCGTATCCGCATGGAGTGTAAACTGTGAGACGATCAGTGCGCTTCCGCCGGTATCGAGCAGAGAAAGATTCATTTTGCCGGCATCATCGTTGAAAATGCGCAAACGTGCCGTTCTCGATGCGAGGTAGACGGCATCGGTTTCCGAGTCGCCGTGACGGACGCCACAGAGGATAAGCAGACCGTCGTCAATCTCACCGCGCACGCATGTCGCCTGCGTCGAGGGATCTTCGATGGTGACACGGGCTTGTGAGACTCGTTGAATGAGAAGGCGCATACACTGTCTTTCGATCAGGAAAAAAATTTCAGCTTGATGTGGTCCATCTCCCGAATGATGCGATTGAGTATATTGTTTTGCTCATCACGCGCCATGGGATAGTAATTCCGTTCCGTTATTTCGATGTAACCGAAAGGGTTGCGTTTGACGCCGAATTCCAGGCAGCGGTAGTTGTCGAGACGTTCGGCGAATTTAACGATTTTACAATCGATACTGCTGTAACGCAGTCGCTCGATATATTCGTGATTCTCCTGTTCTCTCTGCACCCCGAGCAGCCGGATGTTTTTTGTCAGCACTTCCACGATATAGGAGATGTAGGCATTGAAATTATACTTGAGCACATCTGCCGTGATGATGTCTGAATCCTCAAGCACATCGTGCAGCAGTGCTGCGCTGATGACATCGGCGTTGATGTATTCGAGCTCATGGATGATGATACGTGCCACCCGCGAGAGGTGCCAGAAATAGGGTGTACTGTCGTTTCGAATCTGATATTCATGTACGCTGCTGGCCATTTCATAGGCAGCGAGGATGGTCGTCAATTCCACGGGATCGAGTCGGGCGGAAATTGCATCGATCAATTCCTCACGCGTGTAATGCGTTTGGTTGTAGAGCGGCAGCGGAGAACCCGGATCGTTATTCATAGATACAATTCTACGTCACAGACATGATGCACGCAACAAAGAACCTGTACGGTTCCGACATTGATGCCAATGTGCGAATAACAAGTCTCGTTACCTGATAATATCCATCCCTGTCTTTATGAGGGAATGGGTAAAAAAAAACGGGACATCGCGCGGCGATGTCCCGACTCTCCACGGGTGGATCAGTATTTATTTCTGATGCGGGCGAAAATGTCTTCCACAGTCATTTTATCACCTTCAATCTTGATGCGGCGCCATTCATCGGGGAAGGTCTCCGACCCGTCCCAGGTTCCCTGACCACCGGAATTCGAGTACTTGTAGAGCAGGTCCCCTTCATCGAGTTCGACAACCAGCGTCCAGACATTATCACCGAAAACCTTATCACCGTATTCGCCATTGTCGTGCATTCGCACAGTATTCGGTTCCAGGTTGGCGAGTTCCTTACGGTTTCCTGCGATATACACCGAGGTGATGGCCTCGCGATCGACCAGTTTGCAGAGGAACGTTACGGTTGTGCGTTTACGTGGTGCGGTCCATGCGGGTGAGAAATCCGCCGGATTCACGAACGCATCAAATTTTGTGGGAGTTGCGAGGCCTGCCACTGTGTAGCTTCTGGCCAGCAGCCCGCGGAAATGCAGTTCGAAGGGTTTCGGGTTGTCCTGCTGTAGTGCCCGGGTATTGAAGCGCTGCATCCAGTTGGGACTGGTCGCAGCGTAGAAGAAATTCATTGGTTGTTTGGCAAAATCGTCAAGATATTCCACTGTCGTCACCGGTGCAGCAACTTTGCCGAGGTCGGCACGCGCCTGTCGGAGATAGTCCCATGCCTTGTTCATCTCGCGGCTGCCGATCCACATATTGAATTTTCCGTTGAAGCGCGAGCCTGCGGCCAGTTCTTTGATCGCATCGAAGTCATCCGTCTTGTGTGCCGGGATGCCGCGCATGCGGTTGCCGTTCACGTATTCGCTCATGGTCACCGACACAATCGCGCGTGTACGGAACAGCTTGTTGAGTTTTCTGTAGATACCATTGATGACGCCTTTACCGTCGATATCTCTCTGGTAGTACTGCCAGGCATCATCGCCATCGATGACGACAGTGACCAGGGCATGTCGTTTCGGATTGTTCGGGGCCATCGACAACACGGTTCGGATGAAATCATCGGCAGAGTTTTCCGAATAGTAGTGACGGTAGGTCCAGTTCAGGCGGTTCGTCAGTGTGATATGCGCAAAGGAAGCGTAGGCTGATTTGCCGTCCACGGTCAACGAATAGGGAAGGGTACTGGGGAGATTCCTGGGCGTGCTGTTGTTCAGGACGTGTTCATCGGAAATAAACCAGTCAAGGCCGTTATCTTTCAGCAATGGAATCACCGCTGGTGAAATCGCGCCGTAAGGAGCGACATAACCGGAAGGTGTCAGGTTCAGATATTTCTGGTAGGCAGCAATGCTCATTTTCAACTGTGCGTCCGCATCTTCCGGATGCTGATACGGAGCAGGCAGGCCGATTGTCGGATCAGCCTTTTTGGCGATGTCGGAATCGATGAGCAGGGGAAGGATGGCATCGGAATACGATGTCGCCGCCATTTCGAGCTGCCCGATCATTGCGCGACTGTCGAACTGCGTTTTTTCGAAGGCCGGAAGAATACTTGCCATGACGTACCATGCCGAAGCGACGATACGCTCGCAGTCGGCTTCGGTAATCTGACGCTTCAGATAATATTTCCCGTCACTGCGGAAGGAAACCAGATCGCGCAGGTCGAGTGAGCGGTAGATCCGGGTTCCGGTCTGGATCAGCGAGACGCGGCGCTCGTAGAATTCACTGTCGAAGTTGGAGAAAATGGCAAAAAATTTGAGTAGCCTCAGTTCGTCCACCGTGTAATCCGGATTTCCGTTGGCATCTTTCCATTTCTCATGCAACTCCAGCAATTCGGGGAAACGGTACAGCCGGACCTGGCTCATGGTAAAAGCATTCCATTCCTTTTTATACAGCCATTCCTTGTCCTCTTCCGTGAGCTGTTCGGCAGGTGTCAGGCAGATATCGATCCACGGATCGGTTTTTCCCTTCATCTCGCGCAGGAAACGCGCACCGTCCATACCCGCTTCTTTCGGGTTCATGGCGCGATATTTTTTCATATATGGTTCGAGGCGATTGACGTAGATCTCCTGAAGCTGCCAGAGCAGGGTGGGAGAGAGTACAACGGTGGCATTCACATTCGGGTACCGTTGAATGATGTCTGCCATCTGGAAGTAATCACGAAGAGCGTGCTGCCTTACGAACGGTGCCTCGATGCGATCAGTTTCCTGACTGTAATACAGTGGCACGTGATTCCGGAAGACAAGATTGAGGTAGACCGTCCCGCCCTTCTTTTCGTAATTGTCGTTCATGTTCTTACGAACGGGATAGCCCTGTGTGACCAGACTGCCATCCTCCGCGACGGTTACCAGCGAATTCAATCGACGGCCGTCGATGGATTCGAAGGTCAGTGGATTGTTCGGGTCGATTTCGATACTGCTGCCATCGACCGAGAATGCATACTGGTATGTCCCGGGAAGCAGGGAAACAGTTGTAGTCCATGCGCCGTCTCCGGACTTGGTCATGGGATGCGTTTCCGTCGACCATGCGTTGAAATCGCCGACGAGAGAAACGGACGCGGCCTCGGAATTCGTGAAAACAAACGCGATACCTTCAGCCGTCTGTGAAGGCTGGGCATGTGCAAGCACGGATACGAACAGGAGTGCAACCAGCAGGTGGAGGGAACTGCGTCTCATAATACTCCGCAAAGTCTATTGAAGAAGAAATAGCTCTGAGCTCATGATCTGGTGGACCATCAACAGGTCAAACTACTTGTTTATCGCTTGAAAAACAACAAAAGGACAACTCTTCTATACGTCGGAAAGTGAAATAAGAGTACGGTGTTTTACGTGCACCTTGCGTAAACGTTCCCGTGCACGTCCACCATCCCGGCATTTTCCGTACCGGCAATTTCCGTATCTTGCAAGAGACCGGCAACCAATAAGGGTCTTGATATATGCAAATTTCACCGCAAGTGGAAGCAATCATAGAACTTCTGCGCAAGTTTCAATCCGAGGGTTTGCACGACGAGGGGCTGCTGACGCTTTTTCTTCAGCATGCGCACAGCGCAGGTAAACAGAAAGAACTTGGCGAACTGGCCTTTCACGGAAAATATCTGCGCAACATATATATCACGATCCGTCGGCAGACGCAGGAAAGCGAATTGTATGAGAAACTTGAAAGTGAATTCGCCCGCGCGGTGAACGATTTTCACGGTATGCTGAGTGCATTCATTGCTGATGGAGACGAGGAGTTTTGCAGCAGGGTACAGCAGCACGCGCTCGCGGTTTCCGAAGCCGGCCTCAAGCAACTCCTTGAACTTGCCGGGGATTTCGCCACATTGAAAAACATGGAAATCGAATTGACTCACGGGGGGGAAGACCCTGCTCCCACTGCACAATGAAGACCGATGACATTCATCTCGAAGCGAGGGTGACGGAATTTCTGCGCCGTCACTCATTACTTGCACCAGGAATACGCTTGCTCGTCGCCGCCAGCGGGGGATGTGATTCCACTGTTCTCGCACACATCAGCGCACGTATCATTGTGGCATGGAAGGGCGTACTCACGCTCGCCACAGTACATCACGGGTTGCGTCGGGAAGCCGAGGACGATGTCACATTTGTGCGCTCGCTGGCTGCCGAACTCGGTGCAGATTTTATGTTGCGTCGCGTGGACGTCCCTGCTGTTATCAGCCGCGACGGCGGTACAGTACAGGACGTGGCTCGACGGCTACGTTACCGGGCCCTGGAAGAAATGTGCGACGAGGCGGGAGCGACGGTGATTCTGACGGCACATCATGCCGATGACCAGGCCGAAACCTTGCTGGCGCATTTCCTGCGGGGTGCCGGTCCGACAGGGCTTACCGGGATTCGTCCGATCCGTGGCCGCATTGCTCGTCCGCTGCTTACCATTCGGCGCCATCAGCTCGAGTCCTGGGCCGGAGAGCGTGGAATCACCTGGATGCATGACGCATCAAATGAGAGTGACCAGTATCGGCGCAATGCACTGCGCCACCATGTGCTTCCTGCTATCAGTGCAGTGTGCGGTGACGGGTGGGTGCATGCCGTCGGTGGCACGGCCCGTCTTTATGCCATGCTCGGCACATTTCTCGACGAGCGCTGTGAGCGACTCGCCGGCCCTGCCTTCGACAGGCAGGATGAATCCGTACTGGTACGTGAAAAGAGCTTGAATACCAGCAGTGAATTTGAGAAATTAGTTGTCTGCCGTCATGCGCTTCATGAATTGCGCCGGACGGAAGTGACGTTGAACGAAAGTCTGGCGTTGCTCACTTTGTGGGAGTGTGCGGCCGGCACGCGACAACAGCTTCGCGGAGGTGTGACGGCTGTCCGTGAACCGGAAGGTCTCCGTCTCATATCCGCCGCAGAGGACCATCCGCCGATCGACGTATCCGCCGGCGAGGCGGTGCGCTGGGGAGCATGGATGCTGTCGAGCGAGCTTCTCGAAGGCAATGCCGTTGCTGCTGTCAGCGCAGAGGCGGCTCCCCTGGCGCCTTTGCCCGGACCCTGCGGAGATGGTGAAGATGCTCGTATGCTTGAGGCTGGCGAGGCGCGGAAGATGCGGCCTGCTTTCACAGGCGCAGAACCCTCCGTCGAATACGTCGATCTCGATGCGGTCGGAGAACAGTGGCGATTGCGGCAGTGGACGGATGAGGATCGCTTTGAGCCACTGTCGTTCGGTCGTCAAAAGCGTGTCAGAGATTTTCTGGCCGACAGAGGAATCGCACATCCGCGCAGGCGGCAGATTCCGGTACTTGAAGGCAGTGGCGGAGTTTTCTGGATTTGTGGTGTACGGTTGGGACAGCATGCAGCAGTCCATCGTGAAAGCACGCATATCGCCAGACTCCGGTATTTTCGAACCGAACAGGATGACACACATGATACCTGAGACTTCCATCCCGCAGACGATTGAAATTCGCGGCGATCGTTTTGTCCCGTATCTGCCGGTTCATCGCCTGCAACGTCGTATCAGCGAACTCGCCGCAGAGATCAGCAGGGACGCGCATGAACAGACGCCGATCTTCATCTGTGTGCTTAACGGTGCGTTCATGTTTTTCGCCGACCTCGTCCGACAGATCGATGTTGATTGTGAAGTGGATTTTCTGAAGTTGTCGAGTTACGGCGAACGAAAGATTTCATCCGGTGAAGTAGAACTGATCAAGGATCTCAATTGTGAAGTCGAAGGCAGGCACATTTTTCTCGTCGAAGATATCGTCGATACGGGAAACTCGATCGATTTCATGAAGAAATGGATTGGGAAAAAGAATCCTGCTTCCATTAAAATTGTTACATTATTGCACAAACCCACGAATACGAAAATCTCAAACGAGCTTGATTATGTCGGTTTCGAGATTCCACCACGTTTCGTCATAGGGTTCGGACTTGATTACGCGCAGAAGGCCCGCAATCTCCCGGCGATTTATATACTCGATGGAAATGGATCATCCAATAACGCTTAACTTATAACGACCCGACAGTACATGCAGCATAAGATGCCCCCCCAATGGCTGATGTCAGGAAACAGCGACGACGGCAAAAAGCCGACTCCCCGTCGCCCTGGAAATCAACCCCGGAAACAACCGGAAGAAAATACCTGGTCGCGCTATCCCAAGGTTTTTATGACCTGGATGCTCGTCCTTGTGTTGGTCTTTGTCGTTTTTTCGATGTTCAATCGGGAAGATGACGCCCCGGTCATCACCTACTCCGAATATCAGAAACTACTCAACGGCGAGGTGAAGACCCTTGACGATACGGAAGTGCAAATCGTAAAAGCGCTGGTGAAAAAAGCCAATCTCAACGATTACGAATTTCACGGAACGCTTGATCATGTGATCCCGATCAAGGATGTCGATGGAAATGAGCACGAGAGAGCTGAATTTGTCGTTGTGCTCGGTGCCGTCGATACTGAAATGCAGCGCCAATGGATTGAGCGCGGCATCGAGGTCACGTTCAAGGAGAAGGATTCTCTCTGGACTCAGACACTCATCGGCTTCCTTCCCTGGATCGTTCTTATCGGTGTATGGCTCTTTTTCATGCGACGTATGCAGGCCGGTGCGGCGGGAGGACAGAAAGGTCTTTTCTCCTTCGGGAAGAGCAAGGCCAAACTGATCGGGGAAAACACTATCCGTGTGACGTTTTCCGATGTCGCGGGGGCGGATGAAGCCAAGTATGAGTTGCTCGAGGTAATCGAGTTTCTCAAGGAACCCGAAAAATTCCAGCGATTGGGAGGGAAGATTCCACGCGGTGTGCTTCTTCTGGGGCCTCCGGGGACCGGGAAGACCTTGCTCGCACGCGCGGTCGCCGGAGAGGCCGGGACTCCCTTTTTCTCGATTTCCGGTGCGGAATTCGTGGAGATGTTCGTCGGTGTCGGTGCGAGCCGCGTCCGTGACCTTTTCGAGAATGCTAAAAAGAATTCACCCTGCATAGTCTTCATCGATGAGATCGACGCTGTCGGCAGGCAGCGCGGCGCCGGGCTCGGTGGCGGGCATGACGAACGCGAACAGACGCTTAATCAGTTGCTGGTGGAGATGGATGGCTTCGAGCAGGGAAGTACGGTGATTATCATCGCGGCGACCAACCGCCCCGACGTTCTCGATCCCGCATTGCTGCGCCCCGGGCGCTTCGATCGGCAGATCGTTGTCGATCGCCCCGACGTCAAAGGGCGGATAGGTATTCTCAAGGTCCACACGAGAAAAATTCCGCTCGATCCGGATGTCGATATTGAAATCGTGGCAAAGGGGACGCCCGGACTTGCTGGTGCCGAGTTGGCAAACCTGGTCAACGAGGCCGCCTTGTATGCCGCGCGTCGGAATATGAAAACCGTCACGATGAGCGACTTCGAGCAGGCCAAGGACAAAATCATGATGGGCATGGAGCGGAAGAGCCTTATTATCTCGGATGACGAGAAACGCATGACCGCCTTTCATGAGGCAGGCCATGTCCTCGTTGCAAAGATGATTCCGGAAGCGGATCCCGTCCACAAGGTCACAATCATTCCCCGCGGTCGCGCGCTTGGAGTGACGACCTATCTCCCTATCGACGAGAAACACACCTACTCCAAACCCTATCTCGAGGCGATGATCGCCTATGCGATGGGTGGCCGGGCGGCGGAATTGCTGGTGTTCAATCAACTGACCACCGGTGCGGGGAATGATATCGAGCGTGCCACTTCGTTGGCGCGCAAGATGGTGTGCGAATGGGGAATGAGCGATCTCGGTCCATTGACTTTCGGCGCGAAACAGGAGGAGATATTTCTCGGACGCGAAATATCACAACACCGCGACTACAGTGAACAAACCGCTATTCACATTGATGATGCCGTTCGCAAAATCGTCATGGACGGAATGTCCCGAGCCATTGAGATATTAAAGAATCACCGCGATATACTCGAGCGGCTCTCGGAATCCCTTCTTGAACGTGAAATTCTCGACAGCGAGGAGATCAATGCCGTTCTTCGAGGAGAACCCCTGCCACCGAAGAAAACCCCCACCAATGTCGCCGCGGGCGATGATGTGCGGAAAGAGGGAGAGGAACGTCTCCGCATCGATGAGGAACGTGCAAAGAAAATCCGTGTGGCCGTTGAGGAGATCCAGCGACGTGAACAGGGAGAACATGCAGCCGCATCCGGTTCGGAGACATCCGGTTCGGAGACATCCGGTTCGGAGACATCCGGTTCGGAGACATC
>JAGTUW010000079.1 GCA_018224345.1 Bacteroidota bacterium | reverse complement strand
GTTTGATCCTCCTCACCCTCTTTCGGGAAGCTCATGTCCGTAAT
The DNA here is from genome assembly GCA_018224345.1 of Bacteroidota bacterium. GTDB lineage: Bacteria > Bacteroidota > Ignavibacteria > SZUA-365 > SZUA-365 > SZUA-365. The sequence goes on along the minus strand of JAGTUW010000079.1, from coordinate 3,215 downwards.
AATCCCCAACAGTGTCTCACGATACCTGCGATACAAGGAGACGGCTTCCTCATAGGATCGTGCCAGAAGAATCTTAGGGCGTGCACGCTGACGAAGCAGTTTGTCGGCAAAATTCTTGCCCTCCTCAATTAGATCCTGCACCTGCTGAATAAGGTCAGCATACATATGCGGCAGATATGAGGAATAATACCATGGTGAATCCTCTACCAGCATGATGCTGCGCACACCGAATTCGAGGCAGTCCACCGGTGCGTTTCGGATATCTTCAAACAGTTTGATAAGAGCGAGAAACAGCTTTCTGTCGCCGGACCAGACGAAAACATGATCGAAACACTGCATGCCGTCGGTTTTCATCAAGAGTTCAAATTCTGCGGACTGAAAGGAGAGCAGCACCAGCGGCAGTTCGGGATGGCGCTGCCGAACCGACGAGCAGAAGGTCGTGAGATCCATATCTCCGAGGCGGAGCATGGAGATGACCAGATCGAATTCCCGGGACTCAAGCAGACGCAGAGCCGCCTCACCGGAATTTACCCTGATGATCCGGGGAGCATAATGCAGATTGAGTTCGACGTATTCATTGAACACCGCTTCCGTCAACTGACCGTCTTCGACCAGTGTGTAGTAGTCGTAGAGACTCGATACCAGCAGAATCCTGTTGATACGAAATGGCATCAGGTCCCGGAAATCGAGTTGACGCGTACGCGGCAACGCCGTGCTGAGTCCGTGAGAGTGAATCAGCCTGGTAACTTCGTCGTCGTGCGGTGACGGTAGCTTCATGCCATCCTCGGTTATTGCAACTGATGCGTCTACACCCATCCACGCATTGCGCAGGCCTCGGCCACGCGGGCCACGGCGATCAGGTACGCCGCATCGCGCAGAGATATATCGCGCCGGTGCGCCATACGGGAGGCCGCGAAATATGCATCGGTCATTTTCGTATCGAGTTTGGCGATGACCTCATCCTTGGTCCAATAGTAATTCATGTTGCTTTGCACCTGTTCAAAGTAACTGCAGGTGGCCCCGCCTGCATTCGCCAGAAAGTCGGGAATCAGCCAGATATTCTTCTCACGAATCACGGCATCCGCTGCGGGAGTCGTTGGACCATTGGCGCCTTCGGCGATAATACGCACACACTTCTTTATGCCCTTGACCGTATCACGGTTTATCTGATTCTCCAGAGCCGCAGGGAGAAGGACATCTACTTCCTGTTCTATCCATTCCTCACCCGGGAGCACTTCATATCCGGCATCAAGTGCTTTCTCGCGATTGATTTCGCCATAGGAATTCGTGATGCTCCGGAGCTGTTTGAGATCCACACCATCCTGTTTGCGGAAGGTGAAGGCCGTCTGTTCCTTCTGATCCCAACTCGAGACACTGATCACAGTTCCACCGTAGGACTGAAACAGTTCGATCGCATGCTGCGCGACGTTCCCGAAGCCCTGTACCGAGGCGCGACATTCATCGATGCGCAGACCAAGTTCTCGCAGTGCCTCGCGCACAGTATAGATTACGCCATAACCGGTGGATTCCATGCGTCCAAGTGAACCACCGAGCCCGATGGGTTTCCCGGTGATGAACCCGGGGGCATGCCCTCCCGTCAGCACCTCGTATTCATCGAGCATCCAGAGCATGTGCTGCGAGGAGGTCATCACGTCGGGTGCCGGTACATCACGATCTGGTCCGAGATTGCCGACAAGACCGCGTACCCAGCCGCGGCACAGTGCTTCCTGTTCACGCAGTGAGAGATCGTGAGGATCGCAGATAACTCCGCCCTGCGCCCCTCCGAGCGGAATGTCGACGACTGCTGTTTTCCATGTCATCCACATGGAAAGCGCGCGCACGGTATCGGCTGTTTCCTGTGGATGGAAACGCACCCCGCCTTTGCACGGCCCGCGCGCCGCATTATGCTGAATACGGAATCCGCGGAAGATGCGGACCCTTCCATCATCCATGCGTATGGGGATATTGAAGTGGTATTCCCTGGCCGGTGCGCGCAACAGAGCGCGCAACGCCTCGTCGAGTCCGAGCTGTTCCGCAATAGCGTCGAATTGCTGCTGTGCCATACGATAGGGATTGAATGCTTCTGCGCTCATGCCGTGTCTCCTGGCCAATTCCGGTAAAAGAAAAGGTGATGCCGAATAACGGTGCCACCGGTCCGGCATTCATACCTGCTTATCACAACATATCATTTTTTCTTCAGCCTGACACATCCGTGCATACGTATCCCTGTCTTGTGCAAAACCCTGAACCTGACGTATCACGACTGCACGCATTGCAGAAATATTTCCTATTTTCCAAATGACCTTCTCACAACGCAGGAAGCGTCGTTATGACGAGCCGCAAGGAAAAATCGCTGGGTGATCTGCTCTATGCACTCGGAGAACGGGCCAAGGAGCTCAATTGCCTCTATCATGTGGAGGAAGTGCTTTCGCAGAAGGAAGCACCCTACGAGGGAATTTTCGCCGGTATCATCAAGGCAATCCCTCCGGGCTGGCAGTATCCGGACATCTGCAGAGTACGCATCCGCTTCGGGAAGAGAAACTTCACTTCCCAGGATTTTCATGAAACGGACTGGAAGCTCACCGCTCCCATTGTCGTGCAGGATACGATCGAAGGCAGCCTGGAAGTGTATTATATCCGTGAAGTCGAGAAGTCGGAAGAAGACAGCTTCCTCAAAGAGGAACATAAGCTCATCCAGACGATTGCCGAGCGCATCGGACATTTCATTCTGCATCAGCGGCTGAAGAATGTGTTTCACGAATGGCAGTCGATGAAGGAACAGCTCGCGGAAAAAAAACGCGCAGAATGGAAAGTCATTCTGGAAATGCTGCGCCGTACCGATCAGAATCTCTATACCCGCATCTCCCGGAAAATGCTCAATCGCCTCTGCTGGTCGGGCGTTCGCAGCGCCTGTGAATTGATGCAACGCTTCAGCGCGCGCGGCAACGATGCACAGGAAGTGATCGGTGAAAGCAATCGCCCACGACAACGCGAGGAACTCTACAACTTCATCACGTCGAATGACGAAATCTTTCTCATCGCTGCCGGACACCTCAGCGAGGAAGAAATTCTCTCCCTGATTCAAAAGTGGATCAAGGACGACAAGGCCTCGTTCCTCGTCAATACCGTGGAAAACCTCGACACGTCACTCCCGGAAATCGTCGATGCGATTGGACGCTACTACCACATGTTCCCCGAGGGAATAGAACTTTCCG
>JAGTUW010000078.1 GCA_018224345.1 Bacteroidota bacterium | reverse complement strand
GCCGCCGAGAACCAGTATGGGTGCGGTGATACCCGCACGGCGCAAGGCAATCCCTTCCTCAAGAAACGCCACGCCGAGTTCATCTGCACCGAAACCAAGTAATTCCTTTGCTGTACGGATCAAGCCGTGTCCATAGGCGTTGGCTTTCACCGTGGCCATGATGCGCGCCGACCCGACGCGCTCCCGCACAGCGGTCACATTGTGACGTAACGCGTCGAGATCGATCTCGATCACCGTCGGACGCAGTGTAATGGTCGCATCATCGAGTACGTGTTCAAGCATAGGGCACACTTTGAGTAAAAAACGCAATTCCGGAGTGGGAGACTACTGTGTTGTGTTCATGACGAAACACCGCAGCGTCGCTACTCGCTGATCAATACATATTCCTGTGTATCATCCGTTGTCGTCAGATAGACACGAAACGCGTGCTGCATCACACCGTCACGGGAAGGTATGGTAATGCCGGCGCCACTCTCCCTGATCGAGAGCATGTCTTTGAGTGCATCGTGCATTCCCTCGTCGAACAGCATATCCGGCTTCGTGTCTGTCATATCGCCATCTGCGCCGAACCGTGTGGCTGCTGCCCGGTTGATGCGCAGGATTGTTCCCTCCTCGAGAAAACGTGCAAGTTTTGTCTCGGGTTTGCTCCGTGAACCGAAACGCGGAGCTGCGATATGAAGTACCGCCGGATCATCGTCCTTCGCTGATGCCTCATGTGCCGGGAGGACTTCCCCCCGCGGGCTGTCCTGCCGAGGCGAGGAGTCCTGCGTCGCGGGGCCAGTTTCGTGCCGATACGCGAGATACACGAGTTGCTCTTCTCCGCTTTCGCCCGATACCGGCAGGATACGCCAGCTCCAACGCATCTGCGTCCCCTCCCAGTCGGTAAAGATATCCCTGTCCCTGCCCACGGTTGTGGACTCCTTTGCTGCCAGCGCAAGTTGCTGATACAGATCGCGGTGATAGGAAGCATGCATGAAGTCGCTTGCGAAGTATCCCTCTGCTCCCATACTGTGATACGGTTCGTCGAGAATCGCGGAGAACTGTGTATTCGTAGTTTCGCAGCGGAACGGTTCGCGCATGGCGAAGCGCGCAATTGCGACGGGCAGCAATTCCTCGTACCCGTGCACGATCGTACGCAGTGTGTGGTATTCTCCCTTTCTGGCGCGGTCCGCCTCCCTGTGTCGGCACATGGCGATTCCAAAAACAAGCAAGCGCGCGATTTCCTCAACGTTCCTGAATTCCGAATCGTTGAAATGATTGCTCTCGCCGGCATAACACGCAAACACCCCCAGTTCTTCTCCATCATGGATGAGAGGGAAGACGGCAAGTGAATGTAATCCTGACCGGATCGCCTGGTCTCGCCAGGGTTTGTAGCTCTCATCCTTGGCGAGATCGTGAACCACCACAGGCTTGCCCGTCTTGAATGCGCGTCCGAGTGGACCATTGCCGTATTCACTGTCGTCGTAGCGGATCTTGATGCGCATCAGATATTCGGAGGCCTCTCCCGCACTCGCACTCGGATAGAAACGCTCATCAGTGCTTTTCGTCACCCCGCGCCAGACCAGGGGGTAATCACTATGGCGCACGAGACTCTCGCAAACGCGCCGCTCGAGCACGTCCTCTGAATCGGAATAAAGGACCGCTTCGACAATCTCACGATATTGTGCGTGACTGATGTTCTCCCGGAGCATGCTCTCCCTGCGCTCGGCAACATCCTCAAACGGTCGGATGCAGCCTATGGCACCGGTAAGCGATCCGCTGTCATCATACAGCGGGGCGGCATTTATCATCATGATCCGGGGCGGTCCATCGATCGGCATCATACTGATGCGTCTGTTGGCCACGATCTCTTCCTCGACCATGGCAATCATCATCGGATGATTCGATATGCCCAGGGGAGAACCGCCGGAATCCACCAGCCGCCACCGCCCATCGACACAGGAACGCCCGATCATTTCACTTTTGGGAATACCGAGCAAACGATCCGCCACGGCATTGCTCTCAGTGATAATCCCACGCGTATCGACAATAATCACTCCATCGGAGGTCACCCGGAACAGCACCTGTTCCCGCGTGTGATCAGTGGCAGCCGGACTCCGCTTTCCCTCCATCCGTTCGATACTTTTGCCAATGCAGAGCACGTAATTCCGCGAGCGGTAACTGATATACCGGGCCGTGATTTCCCTGGCCAGCCGGTTGCCGTCCTTTCCCACATACTCGGTTTCGAACACATCGGGCTCACCGCTCTGCCTCATGCGGGAAACACGCGCCAACCACGTCGCCCGCGTATTGTTGGGATCGATACGCGGCAGTGACATTGCCAGCATTTCCTCTGCCGCATATCCGAGACGTGAAAGCGCCGTATCATTGACAAAAACAAATCGTCCCGTCTCGGTGACAACGTACAACTCCTCGCCTTCATCCGTCTCAGCGAACCCGAACAACGCATCTTCCTCGAATTTACCGTTGCTCCCGTTGGTCTCGGAACAATCTTCGTATTGCTGACGCAGACGAAGGACTTCCTCGATCAGCGCGGCCTTTGTCATTGTCGTGATATCGGACATATAAACCTCTATAGGTCGTTTATTGTTTTTCTATTGCATTATCATATGTGGAGCCGGATCTGCATGTGGCCAACGACGCGATGCCTGCGGACTGCAAGCAAGCGTCATGGACGCGATTCCGGGTGACGACGAGACCTGCCCACATTCCTGACGGAGGAGGAACGAAGTGCATGCATCACGGCAGGATGGTGACCATGCGTACGGCGATTTCCGTCACTGCATTGTCATGATGAAGCAGCACGCGGCAGTAGTACACACCAGGCCGGCAGCCGCGGACATCGAGGGACAGTGTCTGCGTTCCCACGGAGAGGTGACGCGAAGTCAGATCCGTAGCACGCCGCCCCATCATGTCATAGAGGGCGATATCCGCGCGTCCGGAGGAGGGAGCGCGAACGGAAAGCGACAGTCGTGTCCCGGAGGTAAACAACACCGGGTTGGGATAGGCTTCGATGTGAAAGCTCCGTGTCGCGGGATTCAGATCCGCGCTGTGTTGCACATCCATGTCTATCAGTGCTGTATGGATGCTCAATTCGCCCTGATCGAGTTCCACCCACAAAGGACGCACACGTCCCCCGTAGGCGGCGATACCGTTATAGTCACCGAAGAAAATCATCGGACTCGGATAGAAGGCCACATCGCTCAACCGCTGATTGATGAAAGTCTCGCCACCATCGACTGAACGGGCAAGATAGACATCCGTTGAATCGCTTTCGTAGTGGCGGCGGTCATGGAAGACAACCCACAACTCACCGGTGATCGGATCGACGGTTGCCCAGGTGAAAAACTGATCGCGGCCATTTCCGACCTCGTCATCGTTGACACGAATCGGTGGTGACCATGTATCGCCCTGGTCGGTGGATTTCGTGATAAACACGTCCGGGTCGCCATGCCTCTGATCGACCCAGTTGACATACACCGTACCGCGATGCAGTGAAGATGAAATATCGGCCACGGTTACCGGCAGACCGTTCGCGCGATAAATGCCTGATATCTCGATATGCCAGCCACCGGGCATATCCGAAATCACCTTATCTGTACCGAAGGTGCGGCCCCCGTCCAGGGATCTGTCGAAGTAGATTCCGTCAGGTCCCGCCCAGGCGATATAGACCTGACCTTCCGGCCCGACAGCCGGGACTGCTCCCTCCATCGTCAAGTCACTGTCCATTGCATTGCCGGCCTTGTCGCTGACACGCACATATGGTTCAAAACGTTCGCCGCGATCTGTTGAGCGTGCAAAAACGATCACGGTACTGTCGCGGTCGTCCCTGCTGCCGTAACGGGTAAAATCCGTCCACGCAGCATAGATGTTTCCTCCATGGGGGCCATCGGTCAGATCGGTGGCGAGATATTCCTTGTCCTGCAGGCTGGAATGATAGAAGCTTCCGGGCCTTGCGCTATCGGAACTCGGTCCGTACAGTTTGACTGCATCCGACCAGGTCAGACCACCGTCGTCACTGTGCCGGACGAGTATGGCATCCCATCCATAAACAAGATTCGCGATATAGGCCCGGCCTGTTTTATCGAACACCACCGACGGATCGCCCCAGGTCCCGTCAGGGAGCGTCCCTTGCGTCCACGACCGGCCGCCATCGAAGGAGGCGAAATAATACCGGAGATTCGCACCTGCAACAATATTATCCGGATTCAGCGGATTTATCGCGATCGTCACTTCTTCCGCTCTGCTGCCGGGAAGATCGACACGCATGGTTTGTGGTTGCGCGAAGAGGGGACCCGTCGCGAACAGCAGGCAGGCCATGACGAAAGTGAAGCTACAAATATTCATGCGGTTCGGAACAATGATCCGGTGCTACTGAGCTGATACCTGTGGTGAATTCCCATCCGGCCCAGGGCGACGTCAGCCGGAATATGTGTGTCGGAAGAAAGCGTTGCCTGTTGCAGTGCCCTGTCAGGTCGCCCCGTTGAGATGCAGAAAAATCGTTATGGTAAAATACACTCCAAATCCTATGATCACAAGTGCCGTAATCGAGGAAGCAGTTTTAATGAATTTGTCCGAAATGATATGGCGGCGACTCCGGACGAACAGTGCGAGAGAAAAAAACCAGCCCATGCTCCCGACACCCACGGCACCGGAGAACAGCAGTTTGTGCATGGTCCCGGGGGCCAGCAGTCCATGCGCCGCAATGAAACTCAACACAGCGACCCAGGAAAAAAACAGTGTCGGGTTGGCCAGGGTCATCGAAATACCCAGGAGCACACCGCCGTAATGGGATTTTCTCATCAATTGCCGGTGCCATGGCAATCTTTCGCCTTTGCCGTCTGGCTGCAGCGGGAGCAGTTCAGCTTCAATGGAGGCATCGACATCCCCGGCTACCACGGACGACGCGACTACTTGCCCGATCTCATCGGTCTCATACCCGATCTCATCCGTCTCATCGTGCTCACCGCCGTTTTCATCCTCTCCGCTCCGGACGCGCTTCTCAAAAAACAGCATTTTCACGCCATACCCAATCAGAAAGACGGAAAAGACGATCTGCACGACAGCATTCTGCATGTAGGGATACACCAGAGCTATCAAGCCCATGGTGATCACCAGGCAGTAAAACATATCCACAAGCACGGCACCGGCTGCTACGAGCAACCCCTTGCGTGTCTCCTTTCTCATGGTCCGCTGCGCAACATATATCGATGTCGGTCCCAAGGGCACCGTGATCAGGATGCCGACGAGTATTCCGAGTAATGCTGTGAAGATATATTGCATGCAGGTATGTGTTGGTGATGCGATGACCGCAGCCAGGGCACAGGGAAACCAGGGCACAGAGGAAAAAAGTAAGAAAATCGTCCGTTCGATCAAAAGAACGGAGGATGCGCCTTGTCCTCCAATTACTTACGGACAACCCCGGTTCTGCCGGTGACCCGGGGAAGCAGTGACGGAAGGTGCGCAGATTACGTATAGGCTCCAAACGTATGTACTCCGATGACGCGTCGCACCTGCGACAACGTCACCGGAGTACAACCGGGAATCGACGTCGGGTCGGGTCTGCTCACGCACGACGTCGTGTATCGTCCAGCGCCTGTCAGTTCGCCGGATAGTGCAACGGGCCGTCAGGACCGACGGGAAGGCCAAGCAGCATCCAGACGATCAGCAGCAGACTCCATACCAATCCCAATATCAGCGAGTATGGGAGCATGGTAGAGATAATAGTGCCGATACCGTACCGTTCGTCGTATTTTTCCGCAAAGGCAACAATCAGCGCAAAATATGACATCATCGGTGTAATGACGTTGGTGAGTGAATCGCCGATACGAAACGCCATCTGCGTCACCGAGGGGTGATAACCCACCAACATGAACATCGGGACAAAGACCGGTGCCATGATGGCCCATTTCGCGGAAGCGGAGCCCATGAACATATTGATGAAGGCCGACACGACGATGAAGGCGATCATGAGCGGAATACCCGTGAAGCCGATGTTGCTGAGAAAGTCAGCTCCCTCGATAGCGAGTATCAAGCCGAGACGGGAATAGTTGAAATAGTACACAAACTGCGCGGCGAAAAACACCAGCACAATATAGGTAGCCAGATGGCTCATCGACGAAACCATCTGCTTGATACCGTCCTTATCGGAACGGATCGACCCCGTCACGATGCCATACACCAGACCGGGAACGAGGAAGAAAATCATGATCGCGGTGATCAGTCCGTTGAAAAACGGCGACTGCAGAACCGGTTCTCCCGGTATACGCAGCAATCCGTTTTCCGGCAATACGGCAAGGAGAAAGAGCCCGGATACGACCAGCACACTGAGGCCTGCCCATTTGATTCCCTTGCGCTCGATATCGGAGAGATGCTCGACCGCGATGGCCTTTTCCTTCCCTTCATACTTGCCGAGTCTCGGTTCGACGATTTTCTCCGTCACCCAGGTTCCGACAAGAATGACCATGAACGCGGAAACGAACATGAAGTACACGTTCGTGGCGGCGGTGATCGTCAGATCCGTATCGAGAATTTCTGTCGCACTCATTGTAAGACCGGCCAATACCGGATCAATGCCGCCTATCAGGAAATTCGCGCCGAAACCGCCGCTGACACCAACGAAGGCTGCGGCGAGTCCCGCCATGGGATGCCGCCCCAATGCATTGAATACCACGGCGCCCAGCGGAATCAGCACGACATACCCGGCTTCGGACGCCAGATGGCTGACGACACCCGCGGTGACCAGTGCCATGGTGATAAGACGATCCGGCGCCTTCAACACAAGCGCACGAATCAAGGCGGTAATCAGTCCCGATCCTTCAGCCACACCGATACCGATCATGACGACCAGCACGAGACCGAGCGGCGGAAAAGCAACAAAATTGGCCGTCACATTTTCAAACATCCACTGAATGCCTTCCCTCGAAAGAAGACTGCGGGCGACGATACTTTCTCCCGTACCGGGATGAATGGCCGTCAATCCGAATACCTCGATAATCGCCGAGAGAATGACGACGACACCGGCAAGCATGGCGAAAATGGTCGCGGGGTGCGGTAGCGCATTGCCTACGCGTTCGACGGAATCGAGAAATCGCCGAAACAGTGATTTTTTCTTACTCATTCAGCAACTCCTCAATATCATTGATGAGTGTTTCATCCAACGGGTCTACCTTGGTCCCGTACCGTGCGCGGACAACACCCTGTCGATCGACCACAAATTTGACGAAATTCCAGCGCAGCTCACCGGGAAATTCGCTTTCTTCGGTCACATGGCGATAGAGTGGATGGATGTCATCACCCTTGACACTGATTTTTGAAAACAAATCGAAGGTGACATCGAAATTCGACGTACAAAACTCCTTGATCTCTTCATCGCTGCCGGGTTCCTGGCCACCGAAATTGTTGGCGGGGAAAGCAAGAATGCGCAGCCCGCTCTCCTGATACCGGCGATATAACTCTTCAAGGGAAGCGTACTGCTTTGTAAACCCGCATTTCGAAGCGGTGTTGACCAGCAGCAGGACCTTCCCGGCGTACGTTGAAAGATCAACATCCTTTCCGTCGATATCTTTCATGACGAATGAATGCACGTTCTGCGTTGCATCAGCGCCCTCCTGCGAAAACGCGAAGGGCGATATGCACAGCAGAAGCAGCAGAATCACGGATACACGTTTCATATTCCGGATTTCCTGTTCATTATATGATGAATGTGTGTGGTCATATCACAAATCCGTCGGGGTGCCATGCGATAGGCGTTCAGAAGCTCCCGAGACGCATTGCGGCGAGTGCGAGCCCGGTGATGGTCTTTCCGTCACGAATGCGCCCGTCTGCACACATTGCGAGTGCCTCACGGAGCGTGACGCGAAATACGGTGATGCTCTCCTCTCCCTCTTCCAGAGCCTGCAAGCCGTCATGCAACCCCCTTGCAAGATACACATGAAGCACCTCACTACAGAACCCCGGAGTAGTGAGCATTGCGTTGAGTTTTTCCCACTGCGCAGCGGTGCAGCCGGTCTCTTCACGCAATTCACGGCGGGCGCATTCCAGGGGGTCTTCCCCATGATCGAGTTTCCCGGCCGGGAGTTCGATGATTTCCCCGGCGATCGGGTAGCGGTACTGCCGTATCAACAGTACCTCATCATTCCCGTCAACGGCAACAATCACCGCACCGCCCGCATGCTCGACAACTTCGCGCACCGAACGGTACCCGCTGTCATGCCGCACCTCGTCACGTACGACCGTAAAGACGCGCCCTTCGTACAGAACTTCATGCCGTGTCACTTCGTAGGGGGTACTCATAGCCTCCGGTCTCTCATGTGCCTTCATGTGCCTGTGGGTCATGCGAGCAGTGGACTTTCCCTTCCCGTCGATTTCCGATATCTTCAGGAAATGCAAACCTGCTGTTCGCAATCCATTAATATAGAAAAAATCCTTCACCCGACATGACCAACGATATACGAATTCCGACAATGCTGCTCAGTGAGGCGATCTGCCGACGCAACATCGCGGCCATGGTTGCACATGCACAGGGACATGACATACGGCTGCGGCCACATTTCAAAACACATCAATCGCGACTCATCGGTCGTTGGTTCCGCGAACTGGGCATCGATTCCATCACCGTCTCCTCTGTTGCGATGGCAAACTATTTCGCTGATGACGGCTGGACGGATATCACCATCGCCTTCCCCATCAATCTCCGTGAGATCGATGACCTGGAGGCATTGGCCTCCCGGGTGAAGCTCGGACTGCTGGTTGAATCCCCACGCGTCATCGTACCTTTACAGGAACGACTTGGGGAGGTGGATATCTGGCTGAAAATCGATACGGGCTACGGTCGTACGGGCATCGCCTGGGACAACACAGCATTACTGGAAGAATGTGCCCGGGCCGTCGCGGCCACAGCCACGCTGCGACTCCGCGGTATTCTCACACATGCGGGAGACACCTATCACGCTGCCGGTCCCGACGAAATACGCGAACGCTTCGATCGTTCCCGCACACGCATGCACTCGTCACTGAGAACGCTGCAGCCTTGCGCAGCCGATCTGCTCTGCTCGGTCGGTGACACACCGGGCTGCAGTCTCGGCCGGGATTTCGCAGGCATCGATGAAATCCGCCCGGGCAACTTCGTCTTCCACGATGTCATGCAATACCGGCTCGGCGTCTGCCGGACGGAAGACATCG
>JAGTUW010000077.1 GCA_018224345.1 Bacteroidota bacterium | reverse complement strand
TGTCGCCGCAATGCGCAGTGAAATACAACTGGTAGTAGTAATACGCCGGGACGTTCGGCTTCAGCAGTCGCAGTTCCAGGAGCGGCTGGGCCGTGATGGCGCCGGTGGCGAACAGAAAAATCAGGAAGAAGAATATTCGTTTCATAATAAGAACTCCTCGTTTCGTTACTGAAACAGCGGAGAAGAGACGTACCAGGGGTACGGAATATTATAACGCTCCTGTTGACCGCGCACAGTGATAATGAAAATTGTGGCGAGATAATCAGGTGAAGATTGAAAGCGTGATATGAGTGATTGATCAAGACGTATCATGACATTGGATCCGGTGGATGAAAAACGGTATTCGGGCGGGACGGTACTCAGATCACCCTGGACAAATGCATAGAGACTTTGTTCGCAGGCACCGACAACGGGTTCTCCCGCATCGTAACGTTCATTCTCATTGCTGTCATAGTACACCAGGATTGCGGCGACGGCAAGACGGGAACAACTGAAATCCTTGAAGTATTCCGGGGGAATGACGACTTCGAACGGAAGTCCCGTCGCGGGGATGTCGAGATAGTTCGCCGATACCGAGTAGATGTCCAGCCACGGGAGATTGCCGGTATCCGGTGGAATGCTGAGCAGACTGACGCGCAGTCCGCTGCCGGAAAACCGCTGCAACGGGAAAAGTGAAGTATCCACGAGTGCCTCGAAGCGAATAATGGTTTTCACGTATGCGGTGTCGCCACGCCATTCCGCATCACAGGTCACCGGGGGAATGACAATGCCACCGTTATCATCCGGTGGCGCGCAGGAGATGGTTGTCAACGCCAGCAGGAGGGCGACCGCGTACAGTGCTCCGAGGAATGTACCCCTCGCGTGACATGTAATTCGGGCAATGTTCACTTTTATTGACAATCATGGTGGCGGAATAATAATCCGTTCGTGTCCCACCCTTCCTTCCATATCGGGGTCGCGCGCTGCCGGGCGTCAGGCACTGGAACTGCGACTCAGAATCTGTATCGCATACCGTAGGAAAGGCCGAGACTGTGGCTGGTGAACAGTTTGTCTCTGTATCGGTATGCAAGAATGGTACCGTTGGCGCCGATGAGCAAGCTGATGCGATCGAGCGGGTCGAAGCGCAACGCGAGTCGGGCACCGAGCACCGGTCCGAAATCACAGCCGCCGAGCGTCAATGTCACTTCGGGAGTTACCCCGGAAAAAAGCGGTTGCGCGTAGCGATAAAAGCCGCCACCGTAAAACAGTGCGGGTTGGCGCTGGAAAAGAAACAGGGAGTCGTTTTCCACACGGTAATATTCCATTGCGAAGGATTTCTCTCCTGCAATGATACCCGCACTGTGTCGCTCGTCGAACAGGTAACCCAGGGATACGGCGAATTGCTGCTGTGTACGGTCGACGCCGAGTCGTCCGTAATCAATATACGGCCAGGTGGACAAATGCTCACGCTGCAGTTCCACTTCGAAACGTCCCGATGAACGTGGCGATACGGACGAACGCGGTTGCTCTACGATATTGATTGGTCTGTCGATGCGCGGTGGCAGTGCTGCGGCGATAACGACGGTGTCAATGCGTTTGATCGCCCGGGTCTCATGCGCACTCGTCGTGCGTTCTCCGGGGAGATACACGGTGTCGATTTGCGTGATGTAGACATTGCGATACACGACGTGGGGAGTAGCGGCTTCCTGCATTTTTTCCTCCGTGCCGGTATCGTTGGCGACAACAGGCCCGGAGTTGGTTTCCACACCATTGAACGGGGAGACCGCTTCCGTCGAGGCGTCCGTAATACGGTTTTCCTCCACTGGTGTGGCAACAAGCTCGATATCGTGTGCGTGTGTCCCCTGAGCAGGGGTGAGAAGGTCATTGAGTACATAACCGCCGGAGAAGAGAGCGACGCCGAGGAGCAACGCGGAAAGCATCCGTCCCATCGTCCACCATGAAGCCGCGGTCACACCCGACATACTGCCAGCACCGGTGGTTCCGGAAGTGGCCGCCCCCGCCGCCATCCCCGCTGCACCAGTCCCCGCCTTGCCAGCTACACTGCCGCCAGCTACGCTGCCGCCAGCTACGCTGCCGCCTGTTGCGCTGCCTGAAGCGGCGGCTGCCGCAGTGCCCGCCCCGAGTACGCCAGCCGCGCCGAGCACCGCCATGTCAAGGTGGGAGGGCACCGTCGTACTGCGTGCATCGGCAATGAACGCAGCACGTTGATCGAGGTAGGAGTGGAAAAGTGCTCTTTTGTCGGGGGAGACGGAGAGTATATGGAGAAACTCCGTTTCTTCTCCGGGACTCAACGCACCATCCATAAATGCCGATATTCGTTCTTCGAAATTCATGATTCCTGTTTCCGTCGCTTTTCCTGTAAGACAATCCTGCGCAACTGCTGGCGGGCCCTGTAAATGCGCTTGCAAATGGTTGTTGTTGGCAGTCCACTCACCTCGGCGATTTCCTCATACGTCAGTCCGGCATATTCGCGGAGAACCAGTGCCTCACGATTTAGCTCGGGCAGGCGATCAAGTGCCTCGCTGAGATCGATGTCTGTTGCGTCATCCTCGAAGTGGTCATCCGCCAATTTCTCCTCCATCTCATATACGTCGCTTGTAGCCTTGCGGTCTCGGATACGGTTCAGGCAGGCATTCCGGGCGGAGCGGATCAGATACGCACAAATACTGCTGACTTGCAGTCCGTTTCGCGCGTGTTGGAGAAAACCAAGAAACACATCCTGAAAGACGTCCTCCGCGGCACCATTTTCGCCGAGATAGCGCAAGCAGTACAGATAGACACTTTGTTTGTGTCCCGTGTAGATTTCCGTGAATGCCGTATTGTCGCCATCACGGATGCGCTCCAGCAACTGTGCCTCCCTCATCGCGGTCTGACTGACGTTCTCCAGCACATTGCTCCTTAATGCATGATCGACATCGAAACATTGCTGTCACTCAGGAGACACATGAACATGGTAAAACCTTCCCTCGTGAGAAAATTTTTTTTCAATGAGCCTTTCGGCGGCAACATAGCGGAAATGGGCGTAATAATCAATGATATTCAGAAAACGCCGGGGTGGAATACGCACGGATACAGAGGGAGGCCTGATCATGCGGGAGGTTCTGCAGAAAATCGATCCGGAAGCTCAATCCGTGGAGAGTGGGTCGACTGCATCGATTTCGGCCTGCACGTTTTCCCACTCGGCAAGCGCGTTCTCAAGGTCCAGGGAGAGGTCCCGATATTGATTCGTCAGCGTGCGGGCTTTGTTTTCATCTCTGTAGGTGTATTCATCGGCAAGGGCGGACTCGACCTCGGCTCTTTTTTTCTCAAGACTCTCAACCAGGCGTTCAGCACGTTCGAGACGTTTTTTCAGTGGCTTGATACGCCGATAACGTTCCTGCCGTTGTTCCGCTTCCTCACGCTTGCGCTCGCGGTCGCTGTGCGTAGCGGATTTTCGCTCCACGACCTGTCCCGCAGCGTTACGCAGACGAAATTCATCCTGTTCATCCGATCGTTTGCGCAGATAGTCCTGTATCCCGCCGAGGGTTTCGCGCAAGGCCCCGTTGTGGAAATCAATGCATTTGTTGACCAGTGGCTCAAGAAAATCACGGTCGTGCGAGACGATGACAGCGGATCCCTGGAAGCGGGACAGCGCGTCCTGCAGCACGGCCTTGCTGCGCATGTCGAGGTGGTTCGTGGGCTCGTCGAGAATCAGAAGATTCGACGGTGTCAGCAGCATTTTTGCCAGAGCAAGACGACTTTTTTCTCCGCCGGAAAGCACGGCGACGAGTTTGTTCACATCGTCGCCTGAGAACATGAAGCAGCCGAGCAGTGTGCGAAGGCGTTTACGCACCTCGCCGGTCGCGACGAGATCGAGAGTCTGAAATACCGTGTGTTGAGGGACGAGCTCTTCAGCCTGATTTTGCGCGTAGTAGCCGATGGCGAGATTATGCCCCGGCTTGCGCGTGCCGGCCTGAAAGGGTTCGATGCCTGCGATGATGCGGGCGAGGGTTGACTTCCCCGCGCCGTTGACTCCGAGGAAGGCCATGCGGTCACCACGTTCTATCGTCAGATCCAGATTGTCAAAGAGCAGCAGGTCGCCGTATGATTTCGCAACACCCTGCAGCTCCATCAGTATGCGTCCCGGTTGTGGTGGCGCGGGAAAATCAAAGGAAATGCCCCCTTCCTCATCCTCGAGTTCAATGGGATCGAGTTTCTCGAGCATGCGCAGGCGGCTCTGCACCTGGCGCGCCTTGGTCGATTTGTAGCGAAAACGGTCGACAAACTGCATGGTCTGCTTGATCTGCTGCTGCTGATTCTCGTAGGCGGCACGCTGCTGATCCATGCGCAGAACCTTTTGATCGACGTAGTAGCTGTAATTCCCGCTGTACTCGGTGAGTTTTCCGAGCGAGATTTCAATGGTGCGCTTCGTCAGATTATCGAGAAATTGGCGATCATGCGAAATCAGCACGAGAGAGTTATCATAGCCGTTCAGATACTCTTCGAGCCACTGTAATGCCTCGAGGTCCAGATGATTCGTGGGTTCGTCGAGCAGGAGAATGGTTGGTTCGCGCAACAGCAGTTTCGCCAATGCGATGCGCATTTGCCAGCCGCCACTGAATTCTTCCGTCGGGCGGTGGAAATCACGTTCGTGGAAACCGAGACCGGAAAGCACCTGCGCGACTTTGGTCTCGATATTGTAACCCTCGCGATGCTCAAGCAGATGCTGCACCTCACCGAGTTCCTCTACCCTGCGATGCAGCAGTGCTTCCGACGTTTCGCCCTGATTCGAGAGCTTCGAGATTTCGTCGCTCAATGTATCGACGCGTTCGTGCAACGCGATGATATCGTCAAACGCAGTGGAGGATTCGTCGAATAGCGTACGACCATTGTGCGTGATACCGTCCTGCGGCAGATAACCGACGGTGTTGTTGCGTGATTGTGCGATTTCGCCGCTGTCGGGTTCGATTTCCCCGGTAATGATTTTCATCAACGTGGATTTCCCCGTGCCGTTGGCCCCGACAATGGAAACACGCTCATTGTCGCCGATGCGCAGGGAGACATCCCTGAACAGGGTTTTTCCCGGATATTCCTTGGTCACTGCGTTGAGAGAAATCATGTCACAGGCCGTCCACCATCATTCGTGTCGTAATTCATATCTATCAGAATATTCCGTATTACCGGTTGTGTGCGCCAGCTCCCGCACATGCGGGGTGACAAGTACAGCCCGGGTCGTGTCGTTCTACCCGCCCGCCCCGCTCCTGCGGGGCGAGATCACCGGCAAGGCGCAATTTCATGTTCACCGCTCGCCGCCTGCAGTGCATCGTGCCGACGAGGGGTCAGTCCATGAGATGTTTTCTGAACCAGTCGTGGAACTCACCGTACCAGAGCTGTGAATTGCGCGGACGCAGCACGAGATGCCCTTCGTCGGGATAATAGAGAAAGCGGCTTTCGACCCCCTGCCGCTGCAGGGCGGTGAAGAGTTGCATGCTCTGTTCGATCGGGACGCGGAAGTCGAGTTGTCCATGAGAGACATAGGTCGGTGTGCTGAAATTCGCCGCAAGGCGGCTCGGCGACCAGCGATCATACATCTCCGGATTTGTCCAGGGTGTGCCTTCAAATTCCCATTCAACGAACCACAACTCCTCCGTCCCACCATACATACTGGTCAGGTCATAGACGCCGGCATGGCTGAACAGAGCCTTGAAGCGGTCGGTGTTGCCGAGAAACCAGTTCATCATGTAACCACCGTACGAAGCGCCCGCAGCACCGAGACGTGTCTCGTCGATGAAGGGATATTTCTCGAGCACGTAATCCAGCCCGGCCATAAGATCCTTGTACGGTGCGCCTCCCCAGTCGCCGCTGACGCCGTCTGTGAAGTCCTGTCCGAAACCGACGGAGCCGCGGCAATTGACCGCCACGACCACGAAACCGGGCGAAGCGAAGAGTGCGGTGTTCCAGCGGTAGTGGAAATTGTCGGCCCAGACACCCTGCGGACCGCCATGCACCAGGTATATCATCGGGTAGGACTCGGCCGGATCGAAATCGGGGGGCACGATAATCCACCCCTGCACTTCCACGCCGTCGAAACTTTCAAAAGTGAAGAGTTCGGGTGCGGGCATGTCGATTGTTTCGAGCAGTTTCGCATTGGTCATTGTAAGTTGACGGATGTCGGTGAGTCTTTGGCCGTCGTAATGGATGGACATCAATTCCGCCGGATAATTCTGCCGCTCGCCGAGAAAGATCAGACGCTCTCCGTCGGGATGCATACGGAAGTTGTGCCGGTAAGTGCCGAGCTCTATGGTCTGCACCGTATCCTTGTGTACATACTGCAGTTCGAGCATACCTTTGAGAACGCGGAGTATATCGCCTCCTTCGGCGGGGACTTCGAACAGGGCCTTGTATGGTCCTTCCTGTGCGGTGAAGAGAATACGCTTGCCGTCAGGAGTCCAGAATATTTCATCCACAGAACGATCGACCCCGTCGGTGAGCAGCGTGCTGCGGCCGGTTGCGCGATTGTATACTTTCAGATCGTATTTGTCGGCCTCATATCCGGCCCTTGACATGCTGCGATAGGCGATGGAGCGGCCGTCGGGCGAATACACCGGCTGATTGTCATTGCCCTTGTTGTCCGCGGTGATACAGCGCGCATTGCTGCCATCGATGTTCACCA
>JAGTUW010000076.1 GCA_018224345.1 Bacteroidota bacterium | reverse complement strand
TGATCGCGCCTTTCCCCGCGCTCATCCGGTAGTTCCGCGTCAGTTCCGATGCCTCGTCGATGGCAATGCTGTGATCCTCGAGCCCGGTGAAGACCGGCCGCGTACGCTCGCGCACTTCCGGCTGCGACGGGGCAATCGGGGCGTCGATATACAGATCAGTGGTGACGGGGGAATTGACGACGGTGGCGTTGTCCTGCTTCTTCATGATGTATTTCCTCGAATTAACTGTTTTGTTGAATGTTGTGTGTATGGAACATGGTCAGGTTGTCATGGTGTGGGCATGGACGCCTCCCGCTGGCAACGGCGGGAGGCGATGCGTTGCAGAATCAGCTGTTGAGCGGATTGAAGTCACCGCAGAACGGAGGACAGGGCACGGAGCGCTCGGCAAGGAAGCCGTCAACCAGGTCGCGGCCATGCTCATCGACACCGACCATGATCAGCACCGGACGCTCGTTGTTCTCTTTCGCGTAGTAATAACGGATGCCCACGACGCCTTCCTGGGCGAGGACCTGCTCGATGGCTGCGCGTCCGAAAAATCCTCCCTTGATCGCGCCTTTCCCCGCGCTCATCCGGTAGTTCCGCGTCAGTTCCGATGCCTCGTCGATGGCAATGCTGTGATCCTCGAGCCCGGTGAAGACAGGCCGCGTACGCTCGCGCACTTCCGGCTGCGACGGGGCAATCGGGGCGTCGATATAAAGATCAGTGACAGTGGTGGTGGTGGTTTTCACGGTGTTCATCGTGTACCTCTGATGTTGGTTGATAAGGAATGTGTGTATGAATGCTGCATTACTGTTCAGAACTCTAAATACTGTAATAACAATAGTTTACTTTATGCAATATAGGACAATAATATCACATTATAGTTTCTGATACACCTTATAATCTGTATTAATTGTGCACAGATTTGGGATATGCTAATTTGCGTATGTCAAAGAGCACTATGGAACGAAACTCGTATGTTCATAAATGCGGGTCGGACGTCAATGTCTGTTACGACCTGAGCCCTGAAATCCGCCTTGCTGATACGTCAATATTGTCGCAAAAACCGTGCTTTCACCCGTACACCTGCACTGATGCCCTCTGCAGCCTCGCATACAGCAGAGTGAGCGGGGAAATCGCCTCCGTTATCTGGTGGGACATCACTGTTTTCCTGATGAAGAATATTCCACGGATTGTGGCGGTGCGCAACAAATCCGATCTGAATATCTCCAATACGCCTCATGGCACCAATATAATAAAAAAATCCTTTCAAATACATAAAGAAATTGTAATATTTGCCGTAAGAAAACAGAATATTTTTATCCGCAAGAAATGGTTCTTCCCTATTCGGACGGTACTGCAGACAGGCCGGGACACAGATGATATGCTGTAACTGCTTATTTTGCAATGTGTTACAGATACCACCCTTTCTGTCTCCCCCGTCTTTCCCGGCACTGGGATGCTATCATCCGAGCACTATGGAATGCATACCCCGTGTTTGACTAATGTCTACCCCATTATATTCCATAGTCAGATACTACATGACATCCGTACTACGATGTGAGTCAGGCCCTGTTCCATCCGCACTGACGAACACGCTTTGGATCCTTGCCGGGTCAATCGAGTTGACGGACGCTGACGGGCATTGCTTTGGAATGTAGTGGAATGTACTTTATCCGGCATGAAATCATTTTGCTTCCAAGCCATTCCCATCGTTCTGCTCTGCGCAATATTCGCCGGGGCACAGGAATTACCCGAAGAATCCTGTCCGGACGCCCCGTTCATAAGAGGATTACGTGTGTACGCCGGCATGGATGAAACAAACCTCCCCGTGATGGTGCAAGCCGATGCCGACGTCAACAGCGAGGAACTTCCTCTCCCCTCCTTCATTACCATACGCTTCGATGTCGCCGAGGAAACCCCACCACGCCTTGCGATCCGCTTCTACCATTGTGACAAGGACTGGAATATCGACACGGATTACTTCGTGCGGGATGACTTTTTCACCTACACACGCACACTTTTCTATGAGCAGGCGGCAGCGGGTATCGATGGATATCGCTGGAGATTCACCAACAGCTTTCCCAGTGTCGATCATCAGTTCGTCCGTTTCCTCTACTCCGGAAACTGGATCTTCGACATCACCGATGAACATGAGGACGACGTCATTTACGCCTCGGGTCGATTTATCGTTGTAGAACAGGAAGTACGTGCGGGTCTGGAGGTGCAAAATGATTACTGGACACCCTGGAACATGCCCTTCGACCAGGTCCATCGTCTGCGGCTCACCGTGCGCATCCCGACGCCGGGACCGATATTCCAGGATTATGTGCGCACCGTGGATTTCTACCGGAATTTCGATCTCTACAATACCTACCGCGTCAGCACCTTCGACCGCGAGGTCAACACCTTCGTCGAAGGGATCGGACTCAACCAGAAAACCTTTCGCTACGAAAACGTGCCCGCCGGAAACGGCTACAGACTCTATGATCTCCGAAGAGCAGTCATGTACCCCGCACGTCGCATTGCAACGAAATTCGCAGGAGCGGATTTCACCCGCTTCCGCTTCAGTACAGATCGTAGTTCCTTTTTCGGTTCCGCGGTGACCGAACCGCTCGGCAGCTTCGATGCCGACTACCTCTGCGTGCAATTCGAATTGGAACATCCGTTTATAGAGGACAAGGATGTGTTCGTGGCCGGTATCTTCAATGACTGGGATCCTCAACATCAAGACCGCATGTACTACGACGGGGATATCGGACATTACATTCTGCATAAATGGCTATTGCGCGGCGCCTATGACTATCAGTACGTCGTCGGTCGCTACGACGAGGAAGCCGGGTATGTCCCGGACGCGGACTGGCTGCGTCTCGAAGGAAACAACTGGGCCGCACAGCATCTTTACTGGGCCATCATCTATTATGACGACGACCAATTCGGTGGTGTCAATCGCGCCGTGGGTTTCGCCTCACAGGTCTCCGGTAGATGACCATGCACGACACGACAGACAGCGATCTTCCCGTCGCAAGTGTCGTCACCACTGTCTACAACCGTGAGCACACACTTGCGCGCGCCATGGCAAGCGTGCTTACGCAATCCTTCACCGATTTCGAATACATCATCGTCGATGACGGCTCGACGGATGCCTCCGTGCACATTGCCGGAAGTAGTGGCGACCCGCGGGTACGCCTTCTGCGCGAGACGCATCGCGGCCGCCCCGCCGCACTCAATACCGCCTTCTCCCACTGCCGGGGCCGCTACATTCTGATACAGGATTCCGATGATATCGCGCTCCCGGAACGCTTCTCTGAACAGATTTCCTATCTCGAACAGCACCCTGAAACGGGATTGCTGGGTTGTGACGTCCTGCTGACGGATCCGGCGGAAACGTCCCGGCGCATCCTCCGTATGCCACGCGAACATGACGATATCCGTCATCTGATGCCGCTTACCAACGCGGTGGTCTTCGGTGCCTGCTGCATTCGCGTGGCGCACATTCCGGACACCCTGCGCTTCGACGAATCGATGCCGGCAGCAGAGGATTTTGATTTCCAACTGCGACTGCTGCGTGTCACGCGTTTCCACAACCTGCCGCTGCTGCTGCTGCATATCATCGAGACACCCGACTCACTGAGCCGACGACCGGACGGAG
>JAGTUW010000075.1 GCA_018224345.1 Bacteroidota bacterium | reverse complement strand
GGGAGGATCAGTTTTAATCTGTTCTTCCGGCGCCGTGCAGCTCACAAGGAGAAGAAGAACAACCGATGGTGCGAAAAGACGAATGTTCATGGGTACTCCGGGATTCTTCAGGTTCAGAGAGTAGAAATTTCCTCGTTGAAAAACTCTTCAAGCAAGCGTTTCGCGGCCAGCAAGGCCGGTTGTTCACCGGCAAACACCGCTTGCTCAAGTTGCGGAAGGAGGGCCGCGACACCGGCGTGGTCCAGAAATCTGTCCTGTAACGCCTGGCGCACGCTTTCATGCATCCAGGCCAGCGCCTGTGTGCGACGTTTTTTCTCCAGGACGCCATTCTTTGTCATACGCACGTGATAATCACGAACAGTTTTCCAGACCTCGTCAATCCCCGCGCGCGTGACAGATGAGCAGGTGAGCACCGGTGGTGACCAGTCCGCTTCAACCGGTTTCATCAAATGAAGGGCTTGTTCATATTCGTTACGTGCCCGGTCGGCGGCAAGGAGATTATCCCCATCCGCCTTGTTGATCACGACAGCATCGGCCAGTTCCATGATGCCTCGCTTGATCCCCTGCAATGAATCTCCGGCGCCTGCGATCATCAGCAGCAGAAAAAAATCGACCATGGAATGCACCATGGTTTCCGATTGTCCCACACCCACGGTTTCCACAAAGACCACATCGAACCCTGCGGCCTCACAGACAAGCATGGCCTCACGTGTTTTGCGTGCGACCCCGCCAAGGGATCCCGCAGAGGGCGACGGACGGATAAACGCGTCGGGATTGACGGAGAGTGTTTCCATACGCGTTTTGTCGCCCATAATGCTCCCGCTGGAAATCCGGCTGCTGGGATCGATTGCGAGAACGGCGATTCTGTGCCCTTGTTCCGTCAACAACGAGCCGATCGCTTCTATAAATGTGCTTTTCCCGGCGCCGGGAACGCCGGTAATGCCGATACGGACGGATTTCCCGGTATGCGGAAGCAGCGCTTCCATGACGGCAAGCGCCTTTCGATGATGTTCCGCTTTCAGTGACTCGATCAGGGTGATGGTTTTCCCGAGCACCACGCGATCTCCCGCAAGTATTCCCTCGACATGCTGGTCGATACTGAGTTCACGAGTGGCACGCCGTCTCAACGCAGGTGATATGTTCCCGGGTGATACCGCGCCGCGCCGTACACCGAGTCGCCCCTGCGATCCGCGGGAGGTTCCCTCTTCCTCCTTTTCCGCACCGTCATGGGACTCGCTATGAATGTCGTCGTCTATCATTGTCCTCATTGTCGGCGTTGTGTCCTCCGCCACTGATGGAAGTCAGAACAATCGATTATATCCGTTCAGTGCCGCGACCCGATACGCCTCGGCCATGGTGGGATAGTTGAACGTCGTCGTAATGAAATACTTGATGTTGTTGTGCGGTGCCGGTTGTGACATGATCGCCTGCCCGATATGCACAATCTCGGAGGCATTCTGTCCGAAACAATGAATCCCCAGCAATTCCAGTGAATCACGATGAAACAGCAGTTTGAGCATACCCGTCGTCTTGCCCGTTATCTGTCCTCTGGCAAGATTGCGAAAAAACGATCGACCGACTTCGTAAGGGATATGATCGGCGGTCAACTCACGCTCGGTCTTGCCCACGCTGCTGATCTCCGGGTTAGTATATATCCCGGTCGGAAAATCCTTTATAAGATTGTATTCACAGTTCCCCTCGACGATATGTGTTGCGACAAATCTTCCCTGATCATATGCCGCACTGGCCAGGGCGGGAAAGCCGACCACGTCACCGATTGCGTAGATATGTGGATGTGTGGTCTGGTATTGTGCGTTGACGGAAATATTTCCGCGCTGATCGCTCTCCAGCCCGAGTGTTTCGAGGCCGAGTGATTCTGTATTTCCTGTTCTTCCGTTTGCCCACAGCAGGGCATCACTCTTGATTTTTTTTCCGGTTTTCAGGTGTAGAATGACACCGTCGTCGAGCACTTCCACGCGCTCGTACTCTTCATTCTGCCGGATGAGAATACCTTTCTCGTCACGCATGTGATAAGACAGCGCATCGCTGATTTCGTCGTCAAGAAACTCGAGCATGCGCATACGGGTATTGACAAGATTGACCTTGATACCGATGCCGCGGAAGGCGGAAGCATACTCCGATCCTATTACACCAGCGCCATAGATGGTCAGCGTTTCGGGAATCCGCTTCATCGTCAAAATCGTGTCACTGTCGACGACAAAAGGGTTGTCGAAATCTACGTCCTCGGGATGGTAAGGATGCGATCCCGTAGCGATAATGAAGGCTTCCGCGGTATAACGACGATCGTTGCCCTCATGTTCACGCACCGAAATCGTATGCTCATCCAGAAATCGCGCTTCGCCGTGAATAACATCGATGCTGTTGCGGTCGTAAAATCCCTGCCGGTCACGCACCTGCTGTTCGACCACGGTGTCGACCATCGTCATCAGCTCGTGATACTCGAGTTTCAATGTCCGTATGACCTTATCGAACAAGCGGCTGGAGCGGAGTTCGGAATACTGTTGAATGACGTGAATCAGGGTTTTACTCGGTATCGTGCCCCAATGCGTGCAACCACCGCCGACATCGAGATAGCGTTCGACAACAGCAACAGATTTCCCCGACTTGGCGGCTTTGATCGATGCGCCCTCTCCGCCGGGGCCGCTGCCAATTACAATGACATCATATGTATCTTTCATGCAATGAGAACTCTGGTAATGGACGATTTCCTTCAATATACGCAATGAACAGGCAACGCGGAAAAGCTCGCGGGCCACAGAGGCAGGAATTCCGGTGCAATTCCAACGTACCTGCCAGGTTCCCACCGTGACTTCCTCCTTTCGCCCCGCTGTCATCTCCGCGACCTTAACATACGGCAATAACACATCCACATTGAATTTTCATCCGCTCTTTTGCGTTATCCGAATACGTTCTCTCCATGTAATAAGGAATCAGATGAAGCTCACCGCCTTTGTATTGTTTACCCTCGTGGCGTATCAAAGCATCTGCGCGCAGGAACCA
The DNA here is from genome assembly GCA_018224345.1 of Bacteroidota bacterium. Lineage (GTDB taxonomy): Bacteria > Bacteroidota > Ignavibacteria > SZUA-365 > SZUA-365 > SZUA-365. The sequence goes on along the minus strand of JAGTUW010000075.1, from coordinate 12,610 downwards.
CGCGAGACAGCCAGGTCTCAATCTGAAACCGCTTCAGAACAAATGATCAATAGAGGCGAGAGGCCCGGCGATAAGATGCGGGCGTCCGGATGCGGTGACGGGTCCCTCCTGTCAGAAACCGGGACCTCCGATGACAATGACGAAAGGAGTTCATCTCTGCGAGACGGAACATCCGTTGCGAAAGCGAACGCACAGACAAGCCCGCCGGGGCGTTCCGGAGACAGCGCTCTCCGTACCGGCAGGCGTCCCTTGATCGGCCTTGCAAAGGCCGGCGCATCAATCGTTGACAACACACAGAAAAGGAAACACAATATGTCAGAAACAACAGGAATACGGAAAGACTGGAAGCAGGAATTATCAACGGAACAGTATCGGGTGCTCAGGGAAAAAGGGACGGAACCGGCCTTTTCGGGGGCCTACTATACACATGACGAAAAGGGAAATTATTACTGCGCCGGTTGTGGCAATCTCCTGTTTACATCCGGAGAAAAGTATCACTCCGGCTCGGGCTGGCCGAGTTTTTATGCTCCAGCAGACAAGCAGAACGTGCGTATTCAGAAAGATACCAGTCACGGCATGATCCGTGATGAGGTGCTCTGTGCTCACTGCGGCGGACATCTCGGGCATGTGTTCGACGACGGACCGCAACCGACCGGCCAGCGCTATTGCATCAATTCGGTGTCTCTGGACTTCAGACAGACACAAGATAAATAACAGCCACAGTGTCGCCGGATTTCGACAACATTCTGAACGACAAACATCCAGACAGGAGACGTCATCAGAGCAATACGACGCGTATTCTGTCATAGAAAAACAAACTGAAGATTTTTTGCGTCAGCAGGCCAACGATGCGTAACAAATCAGGTCATTTATTTCCCTCTTGATTGACGTCTTTTTTTTGAAGTTTTTCATTAAGCGATTGTTCTAACATCAGCTATATAACAATGTTGTCGTTTTTCGCAAATAGCTCTTTACAGCGAAGGAAAAATTCCGTATTATGAGCAGACGCGATATGGAACGATGAATGTGTCACTTAATCCAGGCCTGCATGGTGATACGATACGTATTAGCTCTCCTCGTTGCCTGTTTCCTGTTCCAGCATGTGAATGCCCAACCGACACTGATGTTCAAACGTGTCGAAGTCATGTATCCGAAGATACGTCTGGCATTCAAAGTCACCTGTGGTGAGAACTTCCGCAACGATATTCAACCCGAACATTACGAAGTCTACGAAAACGGTCTCAAGGTAAAGGATGCCACGTTGTGGTGTCCCCCGATAGTGGATTGCTGCGTTTCCGTTGCTCTTGTCTTCGACCGCTCCGGAAGCATGCTGGAAGAGGGAAAGATGGAAAACGTGATCAACAGTGGCGCGATTTTCGTCAACTCAATGAATCCGGATGGTGTGCCCTGCGATGAAGCAGCCGTCATCTCTTTCGCTGATGATGTCACTCTTGACGTCGGGATGACCACGAACAAACAGCAGCTGCTGCAGGCCATCAATGCGCTGGAGCCTTTCGGATGGACTGCGTTGTGGGATGCTGTTGCGGTTGGCATACAAGAACTCTCCGCCGCCGCAAATAACCGCTGTCGTGCCGTCATCGTGCTCAGTGACGGGGGAGACAACCGCAGCAACTATTTTCGTACCGTCCAGGCAGTTACCCAGTATGCCTTGTCACAGAACGTGAAGGTTTACACTGTGGCGTATGGAATCCCACCGGGTTCGGGCCCGGACAACGCGTTGCGATTTCTCTCCAGTGCAACGGGGGGGGAGCATTATCTGACCGCTTCCGGTGAGGACATCGCGGAAATCTACGCCAATATCCGTGAGTCGATCAAAGAGTCGTTTCAGGAATGCTATATAGAGTATGAAAGCGATTGTCCCGACGGCACACAACGCTTCGTGGAATTGCGGATCAAGGATTTTTGCGGGGGTCATGCAACCCAGAGTCGCACCTACATCGCACCGCTCGACCGCTCGCAGTTTACGCCTGTCGGTATCGGAATTGCGGATGCGGAAGTCGGTGCGACCAGAGAAATTATTCTTCCGGTCGTTCTGGAAACACCTGTTCATGCCGTATTCTCAAAATCAGCTTTCTCCGTGGGGTATGATCGTAACGTCCTTCAATTGCTCCGCGTCACCACCGATGGCACCCTGCTCGACGGCCAGCCCATGGACGTCCAGATATTCGGTTCCGGCGCAACGGTACAATTCCTGGATCACGTCGAACTCAACACGGACGGCGGCGTCCTTTGTTATCTGCATTTCCGTGCAGGTGATGTGGCACAGATGACACATCGATCCATCGAGTTGATAAACTGGGTATTCGAGGCCTACTGCCTGACACCGCAGCTTCGTCACGGGCGATTGACCATTCTCCCCCGTGAACCTGAACTCATTTGCCAGATCGAGGCACCGGATGCATTGAACTGGAATGACGAGGAGAAGCGTTATGAGCCGAATCCGTTTACCGTCACCGTCCGTGTGATCAACACCGGGACGAAAGAAGCCTGGAATCCCATTGCGACCCTCGTTACAGACCCTTCCGTCGTCGAGCTTGTGACTCCGACCGTGAATGTTCAACCGGTGAGTCCGAGTGTGATTCCACCCGGTGGTCAAGGTACTGCACAGTGGACGCTGCTGGCAACGAAACAGGAGGATCTCGATTCCATTTCGATCTATTTCAACATACGTGCCGACAACCACCCGATGATTGGCTGTTGGGAACGCATCGTCGTTGATCCGGCGCTGAGTTCTGCTCTGGTCTGTGATATTGCAGCACCGGATACGGTATTTTTCCGTGAGCAATATTACGAACCACAGGAATTCGATATACACGTCACTGCACACAATGTTGGCAGCGGACAAACAAGGGAGGTGCGTGCACAGCTTCTTCAGGACACGCGATTCACTATCATACCGCCCGCTTCAAAGGATCTCGCCGCTGTGCTACCAGCCGGGGAACTGGTAGAATCAACTTTTCGCGTACGCATGCATCCGCGTGATACCGACGGCTACGATACCGTGCGCATCAATCTTCAGGGCGACGACACCAGTCCCGCCTGGTGCTACTACCCGATCTGGGTACAGCGCGTACGAATACCCGAGTTCTCTCTCACCTGCACAACACCTGTCGATTCGCTGCTGTTCAGCGAGGAGACATACGAATATGAACCCAATCCGTTCACCGTCACCACGGTCGCGACGAATATCGGTGAGACGTATGCTGAAGATTGCCAGTTGATGTTCGTCGGTCCCGAACGCTTCACTCCGATCGGCACCAACCTCCGCCCGCTCGGCACGATGAACGTGGGAGACACCCGTACGGAGGATTGGAGTATTCGTGCTCTTCCCCGCAGTGTCGCCGCGTGGGACACACTGGAGTTTCAGGTACTCGGCCGGGGAGGCATGGGAAAACAAATCGTCATCGCCGAATGCCGCCTGCCCATCTTTGTCCCTGCCATCCGTGGGCCGGAATACCTGCTCGACTGTTTCGCGCCTGATTCGTTGCACTATGACGACAATCGCTATCAACCCGATCCCCTGCCTTTTACGGTGCATATCACCAATGTCGGGAATGCGGCAGGGCGAGGACTCTCCCCTACCATCATTTCCCCTTCGTCCGTTTCACTGGCGGAAGGAGAACGAAGTGATCGCTATGTGCCATCCCTCGCCGTGGGCGAGACTGTCGTACTTTCCTGGAATCTCCAACCCGAAATGCGATCAAATGATGGTGAATATCGTATTTGCGCCCAGGTCGTCGACTCACTTGGTGTCAGTGAACAATGCTGTTCCGACGTATTCATTCCGAAAACCGAGAACCCTGTTCTCATGGCATCATGCTGGTCCATCGATACGTTGTATCAGGACAGTGAAAGCGGTGAGTATCTTGGAAATCCTTTCGAGGTTATCCTGAATCTGACCAATATCGGTCTCGGTAACGCTACGAATGTCCGTGCATCGATCTCCGTTCTTGGTTCCTTCATGGAGATTATCACCCCGATCGAACAAGAGGTCGGAGACCTGAACTCCGGGGATGTCAGACGATTGACCTGGCAAGTGAAGGCGTTCAGACGTGATATCCCCGCGGATATACCGATCATCATTACGGTCACCGCAGATAATCACGCTGCAAATGACTGCGGTCTCACCGTCCATGTTCCGGCATTGAGGGTCCCGATACTCGAAGCCGTTTGTTCCTCGCTACCGGAAGATTCTCTTTTCTTCGACTGGGAAACCGGTGCGTTCGAGTATCCTGAATGCACCTTGACCCTGAAGGTTAGCAATACCGGTGCAGTAAACGCACAGAACGTCACCGCCCTGCTCGTCCTGCCCTCGGGAGTCGTGCTTTCCAGCGGTGAGGAAACTCTCAAGCCTGTCAGTCCTTCCGTACTCGAACCCGGCGCAGAAGGAAGTGTCACCTGGAAATTCCGCGCCATACGCTCTGATGAAGATATGCTGCGTGAATTCCGTTTCGTTGCCCGTGCCGATAATGCTGCCGATGTGGAATGCACAGACGACCTGTTCGTACAGGGCTCCCCCAGACATGTCACACTTTCTTTCCCGGACTACACCCTGCTCCGTTTCGGCGAGCGACAGAATGTCCCTGTATTCATCGACCGCACGATAGGCAAGGATCTTTCGGAATACCGTCTCGAGCTGGTGTACGATCCCTCAATCATTACTATCCTGGGTGCCGGAAATACGGGAACGTTGACCGGGTACGGCTGGGTCGGTGCGAAAATCCAGGATCTTGGAAGCGGTCGATTGGAGATCAGTGATTACACCACAGGCTCGGCGCTCGCAAAGCCTGAGGGCGTGCTGGTGACATTATCGGTGGAAGGCGTCTTCAATGACAACAGTGATTTCGGTGATTTCGGTGAATCCTTACTGCATATCGATACGACGAAATCAATCCTCAACCGGGGTGGCATCAGTCTGTCGACACGCGACGGACGGGTGTTTGCCACAAATCAATGTCTTGAACCGTTGGTAGCAACTGATCAGTACGTACTCCGGCAGAACAGACCAAATCCGTTCAACCCGGTCACGGTCATTGAATTTATTCTGCCGAAAGACGATTATGTCCGACTCACGGTATTCGACAGACACGGTCGTGAAATCGCGCTGCTCGCCGACGGCGAGTACCCTGAAGGGAGTCATCTCGTACGGTTTTCCGGAGAGAATTTACCTTCCGGCATGTATTTTTATCGGCTTGAATCCTCAAATCATTTCGAAGTCAGAAAGATGATATTGGCACGGTAATGGAATGAAGTTGTTTTTACGTGCATTTGAACTGCAGCCTGGAAGGACCCTTGCGGTCCTTCCATTCTATTCTCTCGTTTTCATTGTATTTCTTCTGTTGCAGGGAACACTGTCCGGGCAGAATCCCGACCGTCGTATGCGCTGTAATATCAGCGCTCCGGACTCTGTTTTTTTTGACAAGGTCGACTACAACCGTTATATACCCGGGACGTTCACCGTCCACCTCCGTCTCAGGCATATCGGTGACACGCCGATAGATTCCGTCGTTGCCTTCCCGCGATCGAATCAGCGTTTTACCGTTATTCCTCCGGCAAGCAAACTTCTTTCCGACCGCATGTTCCCCGGTGATACGATCTATGCTGACTTTCAACTTCAGGTGAACCCCCGGAAAGAAAGCGGCATGGATACCATCGTCGTCGCCATTTCGGGCAAGGACGGTGCACGCACCGAGTGTCTGTGGGAAGTCTGGGTGGAAAAGGAATATCGTCCGCTGAATGAACTTCTTTGTCCTCCGGAGGGGAGCATTACACTGTCTTTTGTCGATTCGCTGAATGCATATTCTCCATCTCCGATGGCCTTTCCCGTCAGCGTCATCAATCACGGCGATGCGCCCTCGAAGGAAACGCGCCTTTTCTACGTTGCAACTCCTTCCGTCACACCATCCGACGGGCAGCAATTCGTTCTCGATCTCGGAAGCATCCCTCCGGGTGGTCGCGTCGATCGCGTGTTTCTCCTCGAGGCCGTACCGCGAAGTTCGGACACGATTGTCTTCGTCCCTTTCAAGGTGCAGGGGCACGGTGGACTCGGTGACCGCATCATCGATACGTCATGCAATTACGCGCTTGAGATTCCGCCTTCACGTGACATCCTTTTCGAACTCTCCTGTGAAAGCAATCCCGACATTCGTTATGAAGATGGTCGCTACATTCCCAATCCGTTTGAATGGTCCGTAATTGTACGCAATCTCGGTGATGCGCGCGCGACAAATGTGCGAGCCATGATATCGTTGCCAGTTTCTTTTCTGCTTGAGCGTGGGGATACCGAACTCTCGATAGGAGATCTCGATCCCGGTGAGGAACGCACGATTTCCTGGACTGTGCGCGCAAAGCCGGTCCTTGAACCGGACAGCAGTGAAATCTGCGTTCGTGTGTTTGATGAATTCAACCGAAGCGCCGAATGTTGCGACAGTGTTGTCCTCCCTGCGATACGGGCACCCGCCCTCGATGCCACTTGTCAGATCATTCCTGACACGATACGTGTCGATAGTCGTACGGGGCTCTACCAACCGGACGAATTCTCCGTCGATGTCACGGTACGGAACTTCGGCAACGACAATGCGGATTCTCTGTATGCAGAAATAATCATTACCAACCCAGATATCCGTTTTATTGAACCGACCGAGGCCCGCGTATTCATCTCGGAGCGCCTGGAGCCTTCCGGGTCCATGCAGATACAATGGCGACTTGCACCTCTGCCCGTTCAACATGCACGCGATCTCACAGTGCGCATTCGCATCACTGGCAGAAACCATCCGACCATTTTCACGACCTGTGATGTGCATGTCGAAGCGGCGCTCCTTCCGCTTCTCGACTGTGTTGCCGGAACCGTCCCGGACGATACACTTCATTTCAACCGCTCCACACTGGAACATGACCCGCTGTTTTTTACTGCGACCGTGACCAATCGTGGCAGTATTGCCGCACGTGATATCCAGGCAACCATCCTCCTTCCCCCCGATATCAGCCTGCCTTCAGAGGAAGCGGCGGTCAGGTATCTCGACCGGCCACTGGAAATTGATTCGTCCTGGACAGTGACCTGGCGGCTTTCTCCGCTCAAGAAACGCGATGGGTCTCTCAACACAATCCGGGCGGAGTTTCGTACAGGAAACATTAACAGCTACTGCGACGACTGGGTGTTCATTATCGGGATACCACCGGTCACCGTGTTCACCATCCCGCGAAATATCGTCGAACGCTACAGTCGTGAATTCACCATTCCGATTTTCATAGATGAATCGGAAAACAAGGATATACGGGATATAGTACTCTTCATACAGTATGACGCCGATAAAATCGATTTTCTGGAATGGGAGACCGCGGAGACGCTGTTGGCGGATGAATGGGATCTTCAGACTGGGGGAGGTGATGGTCGCATTTATTTTCATGCCACACACCCGGAGAGTCATCTGGAAGGAATCGGCGAACTGATTCGCATGCGTTTCCTTGTCCGCTTCGGAGACGGGGAAGACATTCTGCGAATCTCTTCCTCTCCATTGGTCTTTGATTCCATCGCAAGCAATGTCAACCGTGGCAGCATACTGGCACGCTACTATAACGGAGATGTGATTGTCAGCGGCGATTGCCTCTATCCACTGCAGGCAACCATGAACTTTGTTTCCCTGCGAAACATTCCGAATCCTTTCAATCCTGCGACAGTTGTTCAATTCTCCCTGCCAGCCACTGCCCACGTTTCTCTTGTCGTCTACGACACGTACGGAAGGGAGGTACACCGCCTGCAGGATGGGAATCTGGAGGAAGGAGATTATTCTTTTCCTTTCGATGCCGTGAATCATTTGAGTGGAAGCTACTTTGCCTTGCTTCGCATTGACGGGACGCCAGTTGCACTGCGACGTATGCTTCTTTTACGATAAAACGCATCACTAACTACGATAATACGCATCACAAACATTCGCTCCACATGTTGTCGTTCACATGCGGAAATTACGATTGCCTTTTGAGCATGAAGCATTACATTTCCCGTAATTGATTTGGTCAGTCCGCCGGGAATGACAGTGCCGATATAACGAGTCTTCACATTTATTGACTTCATCTATGTCCTTTCATCTTTTCTGTATCTTTCCTCACCCCGACGATGAGACCTTTCTCATGGGAGGCAGCATTGCTTCGGTGGCAGCCCGTGGCCATACAGTCTCGCTCTATACACTGACACGCGGGGAACACAGCCGTCACGGAAAAATACTCGGCCTGTCTTCTGACGAGGTCGGGCGCCGGCGAAGTCTTGAGCTGCAGCGTGCAGCCGACATTCTCGGCGTTTCGACATTATTACACAGCAGCTATCCGGACGGTGGATTACGTGACATGGATCCCCGTCTTCTTGAACAGGACATTGCAGCGAAAATACGTAGCCATCGCCCCCATGTGCTCTGCACCTTCGACGTACAGGGCGCTTCTGTCCATCCTGATCACATTACCGTTCATCACGCAGTAAAGCGGGTATACTGCTCATTATATGACGAAATACCGGAAATGCAACGTCTGTGTTTCTGTGTTCTCCCTGATGATCGCGTTTCTGGCTGGCCGAGAAAAATTTTTGGTGTCCCGCAGGACCGCATTCATGCTGTCATCGATGTGTCCGCCGTCAGGAACACAGAGCAACGCGCGCTCCATGTACATACAACAGTCGCACAGGATGTACGCGAACACAATTACGACAACTGGATGCTTTGGGAGCAGGAGTATTTCAGTTTTTACCGGGAGTCACCGAAGCCCCCGGTCAGCGATCTTTTTGACGGGTTACAGTCGTGACCACCAGCGGACAGATCATCAATGGTATTGACAAGGAGTGATGCAGCGGTGAATGGAAGAAACATCAGTCTGAATATGAATGTACGGGGGCTGAAGCCCTCTGCGACGCTTGCGATCAACGAACACAGCAACGCCCTGCTCAGGGAAGGGAAGATCATCTTCAAGCTCGGTCTTGGTCAGAGCCCATTCCCTGTCCCGGAATGTGTCGTTGATGCGTTGCGTCACCATGCACATGAGAAAGATTATCTCCCCGTCAAAGGACTCCCGGAGCTACGCGAGGCCATTGCCGACTTCCATCGACGCAAGGATCACATCAATGCTTCAGCGGAGGGCGTATTGATCGGTCCCGGCTCCAAGGAACTGATGTTTCTTCTCCAGTTGGTCTATTACGGCGAGATACTTCTGCCCACTCCGTGCTGGGTCTCGTATGGTCCTCAGGCAACAATTATCGGTCGCAACGTCAAATTCATTCACACGACCTTCGACCAACGCTGGCGGATCACCGCCTCGGCATTACGTCAGTATCTTGAGGGAGAGCAGGACACATATCGACCTCGACTGCTCATTCTCAATTATCCGGGCAATCCTGACGGAAACTCGTATTCAATGGCTGAATTGCAGGAGCTTGCCGAGACGGCCCGTGAGTATGAAATCATTTTGTTGTCCGATGAAATTTACGGCCAGCTCACACACAAGGGCAGTCATTTCTCCGTCGGCCGTTTTTATCCTGAGGGCACGATTATCAGTTCCGGACTTTCAAAATGGTGTGGAGCCGGGGGATGGCGTCTGGGAACGTTTTCTTTCCCGAAAAGTTTGTATTGGTTGCTCGATGCAATGTCTGTGGTCGCGAGCGAAACATTTACCTCCGTCAGTGCGCCAATTCAGCATGCGGCGGTCAGGGCATTTCGCGGCGGTCGCGAAATCGAGGATTACCTCTGTCACGTCCGCCGTATTCTTCGAATACTCGGAGAGCGTTGTGTTGCTATACTGCAGGAGGCAGGCATCCGCGTGCACAGTCCAAACGGAGCATTTTATCTTTTTATCGAACTTGAACCGCTGCGCTCCCGGCTTGCGCAGCGCGGTATTCATGACAGTCGGGAAATGTGTACGAGACTTCTCCTCGATACGGGGGTCGCGACGCTGCCCGGTGCGGATTTCGAACGTCCTGCACAGGAGCTTTCCGCCCGTCTCGCCTATGTCAATTTTGACGGCGCACAGGTTCTCTCGGCCGGAAAGGAAGTCCCTCTCGACAAGGGCCTCCCTGCGGACTTCCTCGACACGCACTGCGCCAACACCCTGGAGGCGATGCGGCGTATTGCCGGATGGGTTTCCGAGGACTCCCGGTAACAGCGGCGCACCTGCGTTGGACACAGTGCAGGGACAGGTGGATAAAACGTGCAGCTCTCCACTCGCATCATTGCTGCAATGCGGTGCTATTGGCAACATGTACCTTCTCACACACGCTCACGCCATGTGGGAGCTTCGCTTGATATGGTGCAGGACTCTCCCCTTGATACGGTCCGTACAGTTGATCAGTTATGAGCGAATTTGGCGATCGCTTCCTTCCCGAAATCAACCGCGACCAGCTTGGAAATTCCTTCCTCCTCCATTGTCACCCCGTAGAGCGTATCGGCGGCGGCCATAGTCCGCTTGTTGTGGGTCACAACGATGAACTGTGTACTGTGCGAGAATTCTCCGATAATTTTGATATAGCGATCGATGTTTGCGTCATCAAGCGGGGCGTCGACTTCATCGAGAATGCAGAACGGACTCGGTTTGACGAGATAAATCGCAAACAGCAACGCGATTGCTGTCAATGTCTTCTCTCCGCCCGAAAGCATATCGATCGAATGCGGCCTCTTCCCTCTGGGCTTGGCAACGATATCGATTTTTGCCTCCAGAGGATCCTCATGTTCCTGAAGAATCAAATCCGCTTCGTCTCCTTCATCAAACAGTGATTTAAACACTTTGATGAAGTTCAGCCGGATTTGCGCAAACGTTTCAGAGAATTTCTGCTTGGCAGTTTCATTGATCTCGCGGATCGTGTCGCGTAGCGTCTGCTGAGATTCGATCAGGTCCCCACGCTGTTCCGAGAGGATATCGAAGCGCTCTTTTTCTTCCTTCCACTCTTCAAAGGCGAGAGGGTTTACAGGGCCCAACAGACGGATTTTCTGACGTAGATCATTGATTTCCTCTTTTCCCTGCGCGAGATCGAATACGTCTTCTTCCGTCTCATCAGTGAGGTTCAATTCCATCTCGAATTCATCGCGTGCACGTTCCTCAAGGGCACGTATGCGTTGTTTGATTTCCGAAACCTTCAATTCAATTTCGTGGACGAGGTTGATCGCCTGTGTCTGTTTCTGACGATCTTCATTCAGCGCTTTCTCCAGCGAACGTAGTTCACTTCTTTTTTCCTCCAGCTCACGTTCCATGGAATCGAGTGTTTGCTGGAACTCCGCATGTCCCTCCTCCATTTCTCCCAATTCCAGTCGGAGGCGGGTAATGACGTTGACGAGGCTGCGAGCGGATTCTTCCGACTCGACGATTTCAGTGGACGCATGTTCCAGTGCTTGTTCAGTTTCACGGAGTGAATTGCTGAGTCGTTCGAATTCGTTACGCAGATTCTGTATTTCGCCTCGTTTCTGGACAACCTCGACATTCGCGAGGTTGACTGCCTCATTGCTCTGGGCATGTGCACGCTCGAGTTCTGCGAGGATTTCATTTTCCTTCTGCACTTCTGTCTCGATGCTCTGCTGTTTTGTACGTTGTTCTTCCAGTCGCGGCTCCAGATCGTTGCGACGCGCTGCTATTTCCTCATATTCATCGTTCAGGCGTTGCCGCTCTTCCGCATTTTTCTGAAGCGTGCGTTCGCATCGTTCGATCTCGAACATCATTTGCGCGATACCGCGTTCATGAACGGAGAGTTTCTGTTGCGTCTGCTTCATTTTATCGGCATAGGCTTTCAGATCAATATCCCCGTATTCGAGATTTTTTTCTTCCAGCAATTCCTGATTCGTAAGCAATTGCGCTTTCAGTTCTTCAACCTCACGCGTCAATACGACGATCTGATCTTTCTTTCCGATCATGCTGCCCTCTTCCTGTCCATGACTGCCGCCACGCACCAGGCCCTGGCTATCAAACAGGTCACCGCTGATTGTGACACAGCGGAGATCCGGATATTCACGGATGCAGGCGTGAGCGACTTCCGCATCGCGCACGATAAGGACATGCCGAAGGAGCATATTGAACAGGCGTGTATACTGGGCATCGAAGCGCACGAGATCGACCGCCCAGCCCACAATCCCGTCGCCCGCGACCGGAAACGTGACTGCGGGGGTTTCCGGCATACGCGAAAGCACGGCGAACGTTGCCTTTCCCTTCCGATGTTCCCTGAGATTGCTCAGCCCGCTGATTGCTTCGCTGATATCATTGACCAGGATGTAATGGGCGGCATCGCCCAGAGCCGCTTCCACAGCCACTCGCAGATTCTCACGGGTGTTTACTGCATCGGCAATCGTCCCGTAACGGGAGGTGGCCCAATCACGATACCGCAACAGATGCTGCACGCTTTCATTGTATCCCTCGAGGCGGTCGACCAATCCGTTGAGAAAATCGATGCGGGTCATTTTCTCGCCGATCATTCCCTGAAACTCAAACGCCCGGTTCTGCAATTGATCGATTTCATTTCGCAGCGATTGCTTACGTTCTTCCATGAGCTGAAACTCACGCTCTGCGTCGAGCACAGTCTCAGACAACAGGGATTGCCCTACATCCTGTTCCGCCATTTCCGAACGCAGCGTTG
>JAGTUW010000074.1 GCA_018224345.1 Bacteroidota bacterium | reverse complement strand
ATTCTCCGCCGCACGTATTCGTGCTCGCGTTATTTTTATTTAATTCTCCGGCGCACGTATTCGCACTCGCGTTATTTCCATTTAATTTTTCTGCGCACGTATTCGCACTCGCGTTATTTCCATTTAATTCTTCTGCACACCCGTTCCGGCTTGACGTATTTCCATTTAATTTTTCTGCGCATTTGCCTGGTGTTGTGATGTGAGCACCATGGCTGCCTCTGTGTCGAAGGTGATCCTGTTGCCGGTGCCATCCCTTCCATGTGCTTATTGACGTGGAGCCTGTCGCGTCGTGTCCCATACCACAGTTTCCATGACTTGCGATCGACATTGTATCGTCGTGGTGAAGCGGCGTATTTTACTGCCTGTGCGAAAACGTCGATTCACATATCCCCTGCTTCTTCTGTTGTGCGCTCTCGCTGTCGGCGAAAGTCAGGCGCAGCAGCGGACCGTCACCCTGCGTTACGAACTGCATGGTGCTGACGCCCTGGATGAGAAGTCACTGCTGCGTCACATCGGAGATGGGGAACGTGCAACGCCGCAGTGGAAAAGCGATACGCTGGCGGGGGAAGACGAGCCACCTGCGACACTGCGCGCCTGGATGGCGGAACGAACAGCGCAGTTGCGCGAGCGCGTCATCACCGGCGCGGCGGCGCAGGGGTTCCCCTTCGCGCATGTCGATAGCGTGTACTACAGATGGACGACGGACAGCACAACGCTCACTACCGTGCTGCACCTGCGTTCCGGTCCTCTGCTGCGTACCGGTGATGTATCCTTTACGGGCAATGAGGCCCTCTCCGACGAAGCATTGCTGAGGGAAATCGCGCTTTCTTCTGGTACGGTCTTCGATGAGACCGTCGCGGAAACCGACCTTCGCCGTATCGTCACCGTATATGAACAGGCAGGGTATCCCTTCGCCGCCGCGCGGATCGGAGATATCATGATCCAGAAACGCAACGGTGAAGCGGTGGCACATGTCACGTTCTCGATTGAAGAAGGAATGCTTTTTTATATCGATGAAATCATCGTCGAAGGCAATACGCTGACACAGGCCCATGTCATCGTGCGCGAGACACGCATCGCCGGGCATGAACGCTACGACCCGGAAATCATCGGCGACATCCGGCGTCGACTTGAACGGCTACGCTTTTTCGACCGTGTGGAGGAACCGCTGTTGTATGTGCGCGACAGCATTGGGGGCATACTGCTCCGTGTCGAGGAAGGCAATACCAATCAGTTCGACGGCATCGTGGGATATCAGCCGCCGCGGGGAACCGAGGAAGAAGGGAGCTTCACCGGATTGGTGAACATGCATTTCCGGAATCTTTTCGGCACGGGTCGCCAGCTTGACGCGCGATGGGAACGCGCGACAACAAATATATCGGAGTTAGAGCTCCATTATCATGAGCCATGGGTGGCGGGGCTCCCGATCAGTCTCTCCGCGGGACTTTTTCAGCGACAGCAGGATTCCGCCTATGTACGCCGCAACGTAACGGCATCGGTAAGCTTTCTCTGGAGCAGTAATATGCAGTTGACGGGACGTATCGATCAGACACAGGTGATACCATCCATCGACACCGATCTTCCCGGGCTGGCTCACAGCAAGACCCTGTCGGGAGGAATAGAACTGTATATCGATACGCGGGACAATGTGTACAATCCACGCAGCGGTATCACGCTGCGCAACAGCTACAGCGGCGGAAACAAACGTATCCGTTCCACGGATGGCGATGTCACCGCATTTATTCAGCGACTCGAACTCGATGCAGGTTATTTCCAGGAAGTGCTTCCGCGAGCAATTCTCGCACTCGAACTCCACGGCCGCGAATTGCGGGGTGGCGAACTCGATTTGAGCGACCTGTACCGTCTCGGTGGCGCCAATACGCTGCGTGGTTACAGGGAGGAGCAGTTCAACGGGACGCGGCTGGGATGGACGTCGATCGAGTTCCGCTACAGTCTCGGCAGACGAACCTTTGCCTTCGCTTTTCTTGATTTTGGTTATATTGAACAATCTCCTGATCCGACACGCAACCGGGCCGCGTTCAACGCGCTGCGCAACGGGTATGGCATCGGCAGTCGCCTTGAAACCGCTCTCGGCATTATCAGCGTCAGCTACGCCCTCGGTGAAGGAGACGGTTTTGCAGACGGTAAAATTCATTTCGGTCTCGTGAATGCTTTCTAAACGACTTCCAACAGCCCCATCTTCACATCTCCACGTCATCGGCGCATATCTTTCCCTGATGCGTCCGCTCAATACCGCTGTGACGTTTATCAGTATTTCCGCCGCCTGCATCATCGCCGGCGCGGGCTGGTCCGATATATATCTCGTGCTGCTTGCCGCGACTGCGGGAAGTCTGATCGGCGCCGCCGGCAACACCATCAACGACATCTTCGACATCGCCATTGATCGCGTCAACAAACCCGGGCGCGCACTCGCATCCGCTCTCGTCTCTGCCCCGTCCGCCACGATTTCCGCCGTTGTGGCGGCGATGATGGGCATACTGCTCAGCATTCCATTGGGGACGACGTCCCTGCTGATCGCCATGGGAACGGTGATACTGCTGTACGCCTACAGTGCCTGGCTGCAGCATATCCCGCTTGCCGGTAATGTCGTCGTCGCCTTTCTCACCGGTCTGGCCTTTTTTTATGGAGCGGCGGTGTTCGGGAATCCTGCTGCAGGAATAATTCCGGCCCTGTTTGCCTTCGCTTTCAATCTTGCGCGTGAGATACTCAAAGATATCGAAGACATGCACGGCGACAGTCTGCTGAATGTGTCGACCTTCCCGATCGTCGCCGGGACACGCGCCGCTCTTCTGCTTGTCAGCTTCATTCTCGTCACCATCATACTCGGGAGCGTGCTTCCTTATTTCTTGTCCTTGTACAGTGAGGCCTATCTCTGGGTCGTTATTTTTGGTGTTGATTCGCTGCTTCTCTTTGTGCTTTTTGCGATGTGGAACGACCGATCCACGGGGAACATCGCGCGACTCACTCTGCTGTTGAAATACGATATGCCGATCGGAGTCATCGCGATTGTTCTGGGGACACGCTGAATGATGGTATTACACTGCAACTGCGAACTGACAATGGCCGTCGCCGACGACGCGGCATGTAACGGCAGAGCGGCTCGACTCCTTCAAGGAGACATCGATTTATGATGCACAGTTTCGGACATATCGAATGTGATATCATCACCGATGGTATTGTGCATTTCGCCGGAGTCGACGAGGCGGGACGCGGACCACTGGCCGGTCCTGTCGTCGCGGCTGCAGTCATGTTCGCGCCCTGCACTGTCATCGACGGTATCGCGGATTCGAAGACGCTCAGCGCAACCCAGCGTACGACCCTCGCGGGCAGCATCCGGGCCGCGGCAGTGAGTACCGGTATCGGTATCGCCTCACCCGAGGAAATCGATACACTCAATATTCTGGCAGCGAGCATCCTGGCCATGCACCGTGCGGTGGCTTCCATGGATCCCGCTCCGGCGTATCTGCTGGTTGACGGTAATCGCTTCTCGCATGACGCGCTTCCCTTCCGTACCGTCGTCAAGGGTGACACGCTGTGTTTCAGTATTGCTGCAGCATCGATACTTGCGAAGGTCGAACGTGACGCGATCATGTGTGCGTATGACACGCAATATCCGGATTATGGTTTTGCGCGGCACAAGGGGTATCCGACAGCCGCACATGTAGAAGCACTGCGTCATTACGGTCCCTGTGATATCCATCGCCGGTCGTTTTCCGTCAAGGCACTCACCGAACAGAAAAGGATGTTTGACGATGAAAGACCGACAGTCCGTCGCACGCGAGGGCGAGGCACTCGCGACACGCTATCTGATTGATGCAGGATGGCAGATTCTCGAACGAAACTATCACTATGGACGCGCTGGAGAAATCGATATCATCGCCCGTGACGATGAGTATATCGTGTTCGTCGAAGTGAAAACGAGACGGTCCCGTTCCTGCGGCGCACCGGAGTACGCGATCACCCGCGCAAAACAGCAGCAGTTGCTCCGCATCGCCCGGGGCTGGCTCTGGTTGCAGGGATGCAATGAAACGCCATGCCGCTTCGACGTCATCACCATTTCCATCATGTTCGGCCGGCCGGAGATTCATCACATAAGAAATGCCTTCACCTCCACGAGTTGAGAATGGCCTGCCTTCATTTATTGACACCCTGTATTACAGTGGGATGTACACATGCTCGAGACCCTGGCTTCCTGGCATCATTTCATCGTTCATTTCTCTGTCGCTTTCACCATCGGCAGCGCCGGATTCGATATAATAGACTTCTTTTTCCCCAGAAAACGTTTTGAGGAAACCGGTTTTCTGCTCATGGTCACGGCCATCCCCTTTCTCCTCCTTGCGGTGTTGACCGGAAATCTGGCCGCGTCGCATGCACCCGGGCTCGAACAGGCGGCCATCGCATTGGAACATCACATCCGTTATGCCAATATCGCTGTCTGGATATTCTGTGCCGCCGGTCTCTGGCGCGTCTTTCTTCATTTCAAGCGACGTTATAACGGGAAGAACAAAGTAATGTACATGTTCGTCATCGCTACCGCCGCCGCAAGTGTCTACCTTGCGGCCCTGCATGGCGGCAGTATCAGACATACCTTTCCCGAATCGCGACAGCCTTCTCCCACGGTGCTGAGAGGGATGCCCTTTCCCCTTGATCTCATGCTCTCAACCCACGATACTGCACATCTCAGGCATTCACCCGTCCGTCGTTCACAGTACTTTTTTTCGTTTTCTGACACATTCCTTTTCGTGGACGGCTGACGATTCCCATCACCTGCAATTGTAAGACTATGCTCCTTTTATATCGTTTCCTGCTGCTCGCCCTTCTTCTCCCCGCTGCCATGCACGCACAGGGTTGGGAATGGCGCAACCCGCAACCGCACGGTCAGCTCATCAACGATGTGCTCATGCTCGATCACACACGAGGTGTCGCTGTCTGCAACAATGGCTTTTATCTTTATACAGCCGACGGAGGCCGGAGCTGGACGACCTACCGACTCGGCAACGCAAATCTCGAGCGGATTATCCTTGCGGCAGACGGCAATCTGATAGTTGCCGCGGATAAACGCCGCATCTATCGTTCCACGGACAACGCATATTCCTGGGAACTCGTCTACGGGGAATCCCCTGAAGCGCGGGTATCGACGTTCGATCTGCATCGCACGCCAGACGGCACGCTGCTTGCCATGCTCAACGGCCCCCATTTCGTGCGGTCCACAGACAATGGTCTCACCTGGCAGCGCTTTGCGGAAGACAACATGCAGATCTCCATCGATAATATCCGCTCATTCTCCGTGCAATCGAACACCCAGTGGTATCTCGTCAGCAACCGGAACGTATTCCGTACTACGGATGCGGGCCGGACATGGAATCGCGACAATTTGAACTTCGATGCAAATGGGCTGCAGCGCTTTGTCTTTGTCGACAGTCTCTACGGTTTTCAATTACGTGAAGGACAGTTACTGCGCACGCATGACGGTGGCGCATCGTGGGAGGAAATGGATATTTTCGGTTTCAATGTTATCCGGCATGTCCAGGCCGGTCCGGCTCTGGGCAACAGCGTATTCTGCATGAGCTTGGGCCGCTACCTGATCAACGCGTCGACCGACGGCGGTGAGAGCTGGAATATCAGCCTGACGGAAAATGCTTTCGCCGACAGTAGTCCCCGTGCGATGCATTTCGTGGATGCCCGGCTGGGTTTCGTGGTCGGGTATGGCGGGCGCATTCTCCGCACCGATGACGGCGGACAGTCATGGGCGATCGTTCACGGTATCGGATATATCGGAACGGTGACCGATCTGCTGTTTCTCGATGATGAACACGGTATCGCCACGAGTTATTCGCCGACGGTATTGCTGACCTCCGACGGGGGGTATCGATGGAACGAGTCCGTTCCTTCGCCAGATCACAGTTGCTTCGCCATCACATCCACACCCGGTGGCCTCCTGTACATGGTTTCCCTCACCCGGACGTATGACTTCGATCTGCTGTTCAGCTCCGACAGGGGGAGGACCTGGGAGCTGCGTGCCCGGTTACCACTCGAGTACAGCAGCAGCAATCCTGAGATGGCACAGTCCATTCTTGCTATTTCAGAGAATGAACTACTTGTTGGTGCCACCTACAGTCTGCTGTTGCGCTCAAGTGACGGAGGCTGGACCTGGACACGCAATCAGGTGCAACGGGGAGCCGGGAGCCCGTTTTCCACCGGATACTCGATATTCTATTTTCCACCGTCCACGTTCATTTATCTTCAGAGCAACGGTTTCCAGATTTCCACTGACGGCGGTGAACTCTGGACAGGACGATTGACACCCGGAGCACGGACATTGTGGGACGCGCAGTTCCTGACTCCGGAAATCGGCTACGGTTTGATCTCCGGTGAATTTTCCAGAACGACCGATGGCGGGTTGACCTGGGAAACCGAAACCGGATTCAGGCCGCAGCTGTTCCATTTCACCGATCCCGATCATGGTGTTGCCATCTGGGATGATATGGAACAGGATGATCTGACGTTTCTGATGAGAAGCAGTGATGGCGGGCGGAATTGGGAGAAACATTCCATGGGCGAACGCGCGGGTTACGGAGGCTGGTATTTCCAGTCACCCGATCGCATCTGGGGTTATGGAACCGGAGGTATGATTCGCTACAGCGGTGATGGTGGAATTGTCGGTATGCGCAGCGCACGCGCTGCAGCGGCCGGGTTTTCACTGGCACAGGGATACCCGAATCCGTTTTCCCCGTCGCGTCACGCGCAGCACCGTATTCCAGTTGTATCCGTTGAAGGTGGTGCGGTGCAGGTTGCCGTTCATGATCTGCTGGGCCGCGTCGTGACTTCCTTTGATGCCGGCAGGATCGAGGCGGGGTTACAGACAGTGCATCTGCCGGCTTCCCGTCTGCGTGACCTTCCAGCGGGGAGTTATGTCTATCGTGTAACCATCGGTAATGAAATGCATACCGGTCGTCTGCTCCTGCGCTGAATGTGCGCAGAGAGGATCCGGTCTCAAACACGGAAACGCGGATGAACGTCAGCGAGCGTCCATCCGCGTTTCATTTACAATACTGACGGAAGTGTCAGTTCTCGTCGTCTATCGTCCAGGTATGGGCATCGTACAACAGGGATTCGATGGTGCCCTCACCTTCTTTCTCGACGGCACGCTCAATATGCTGTGCAAGTTCATCTTCATAGGTCACACGCTCGATATCGAGGAAGACACCGATCGGCAGCGGAAATCCGGCCTGATCGTTCATATGTGCGAGGATGAAGGCGAGTTCTTTGGATTTACTGTTGTGGACCAGCAGGTCGCTTTCGCTGTAATCCTTGAGGGAGACCACCTGCGTCCGGAAGCCGTCGAGTCGTATGCCCTTGTCACGTTCGTTCCCGAAGACCAGCGGTTTGCCGTGTTCGAGATACACGACATTGTCACCACGTGTCTCTTTGCTCGTGTAGAGATCGAACACCCCTTCGTTGAAGATCACGCAGTTCTGGAGAACATCGATAAACGATGTTCCTTTGTGATTGTACATACGGATCATCATTTCCTTGAGGTGTTTCGGATCACGGTCGAGGGAGCGGGCGACGAAAGTGCCTTCAGCGCCCAGCCCGATAAGCATCGGATTGAAGGGGTGATCTATCACGCCGGTGGGACTGGTTTTGGTTTTCTGTCCGTGCTGTGACGTCGGGGAGTACTGTCCTTTCGTCAAGGCATAGATCTGATTGTTGAACATCATGACATTGATGTCCACATTGCGCCGCAGAGTATGGATGAAGTGGTTGCCTCCAATGGACAGGCAGTCCCCGTCGCCAGTGGAGACCCACACGGTCAGATTGGGATGTGCGGTTTTCAATCCCGACGCAATCGCCAGGGCGCGGCCGTGAATGCCATGCAATCCGTAGGTATCCATGTAATAGGGGAAGCGGCTGGAGCAGCCGATGCCAGCGATGACGGCGATATCTTCCTTCCTGACACCAACTTCGGGCAGAGCACGCTGCAACTGTGAGAGCATGGAATAATCGCCACAACCCGGGCACCAGCGTACGTCCTGATCGGAGGAGAGATCCTTTGCCGTAAGCACCTTGATCTGCTCGTTCACGTTGGTCTTGATATCTTCGTTGGTCATGGTTTCCTCACCTTTCCATCGTGTTCAGAATTTCGTTGGCCTTTTCCTCGATCTCCACCGGAGTGAACGGCTTGCCCTGGATTTTCGGGAAGCTGATCGGACTGATGTGGTAATGGGCACTAAGGAGGAAGGACAGTTGCCCGAGGTTGTTTTCCGGGATCAATATCGCCTTGTAGCGACTGAGCACTTCCCCGAGGTTTTTCGGAAAAGGATTCAGGTAGCGGATATGGATATGCGCTACGGAGACACCTTTTCCCTGTAACCGTTCGACGGCCGTACGGATATCACCGTAGGTCCCGCCCCAGCCGACGATAGCGAGTTCGGCTTCCTGCGGGCCGAACACTGTTTGCCCGGGGATGTCATCGGCGATGCCGGCTATTTTCTTCGCACGCATTTCCACCATGAACTGATGGTTCATCGGGTCATGAGAGACACTGCCGGTGATATGTTGTTTTTCCAGTCCCCCGATACGATGTTCGAAACCGGGCATGCCGGGGACGGCCCAGGGACGCGACAGATGATCATTGCGCTCGTAGGGTTGAAATGCATCGGGGTCCGATGCGAAAGGCACGGAAATATCCGGGAGGTCTTCATCCTTCGGCAGCAACCAGGGTTCGGAACCATTGGCGAGGAAACCGTCGGTGAGGAGAATGACCGGTGTCATGTATTTGAGTGCGAGACGTGCGGCCTCGAATGCGCCGTAGAAGCAGTTGGCGGGGGAATGCGCCGCGATCACCGGGACAGGCGCTTCGCCGTTGCGCCCGAGTACGGCCTGAAAAAGATCGGATTGTTCGGGTTTTGTCGGAAGCCCTGTCGAGGGTCCGCCACGCTGTACATTGACGATAACCAGCGGGAGTTCGACCATGACGGCCAGGCCGATGGCTTCGGTTTTCAATGCCATGCCGGGTCCGCTTGTCGTCGTAAACGCCAGCGACCCGCCGAAGGCTGCGCCGATGGAGGTGCAGACCCCTGCGATTTCATCTTCCGCCTGGAAAGTTTTGAAGCCATAGCGTTTCCGGGCGGCGAGTTCCTGGAGAATTTCCGTCGCCGGTGTAATCGGGTAACTGCCGAGGAAACCGGGCAGCCCGGATTTGAGGCAGGCAGCGATCATTCCCAGTGCCGTGGCTTCGTTGCCGGTGACATTGCGATAGTCACCCGGTGGAAGCTTGGCGGGGCGAACGTTATACTGAACGCTGAACACTTCGGTCATATTCCCGAAACTGTACCCCGCCTTGAGTGCGAGATCATTCGCTTTGGCGACGACCGGATTACGACCGAATTTCTCCTGAATCCATTCAATCGTCGGTTCTGTTGGACGATTGTACATCCAGTACAGCATGCCGAGCGCGAAAAAGTTTTTTGACCGGGCCATATCCTTTGGAGAGAGGCCGGTTTCTTCAAGAGCGCGTGTTGTCAACGTTGTAATGGGTACCGGAAATACCTTGTAGTTCTTGAGCGTCCCATCCTCCAGCGGATTGCTCTCATACTTTGCGAGTTTGAGATGCTTCGCATCGAAGGCATCGGTATTGACGATGACATTGCCGCCCTCATGCAATTGCTTGAGATTCACCTTGAGAGCCGCCGGATTCATCGCGACGAGTGTATCGAAACGATCACCCGGTGTATAGATAATGCGGCTGCTGAAGTGGATCTGGAACCCGGAGACGCCGTAGAGTGTGCCGGATGGGGCGCGAATCTCGGACGGGTAGTCGGGGAAGGTACTCAAATCATTGCCGACCTGAGCGGTAGTGGTGGTGAATTGGGTGCCGGTAAGCTGCATACCGTCGCCGGAATCGCCCGCGAAGCGAATGGTGACGTCGTCAACCTCTGTGTAATCCACGATTTTGGTTTGGCGTCCATCCGCCGTTTCAACTGTAGTAGCCATTGTTCTGCCTGGGCTCGTGACAAATGTCCGATTATAATATATAACACATTTCCCCGGGGAAGGGGAAAACCTCAATTTCGTTTATTCAGCAGGGTGACCGGCGTGATTCAGCTTTCCTGACGAACGACCCACACCTTGATTTTGGCCGATACATCTGTATGCAGTTTGGCCGTCACGGTGTAGATACCCAGGACCTTGATCGGTTCGTCGATCTCAATTTTTCTTTTGTCGATGGAAAAACCTATTGCGGAAAGTTTTTCCGCAATCATTTCCTTCGTAACCGTACCGAAGAGCTTATCTTCCTCGCCCACCGGCATGGCGATGGTCACGGCATTCTCATGCTTTTCGAGCTCGGTGGCGATATCCTCGGCACTTTTGCGCTCACGATTAATTTTCACCTGCAGGCTTTTGCGTTCCTGTTCAAGTACACGCTCGTTGCCCTTGGTGGCGACATAGGCGGCACCACGCGGAAGAAGATAATTGCGTGCATAGCCGTCCTTGACGCTCACTACTTCGCCCATCTTGCCGAGCGAATCGATATTCTGACGTAAAATGACTTTCATGTGTATCTCCAGTCGGGGATCGTTGTTTCACTATTGGAATAATTTCTCTTTCAGCGGTCAATCCTTCCCGGTATCCGCAATGCGTTCGGTATCGAAGGCGAAGAGTGTGTCGTCGTTTCCGTCGAACAATTCAAACATCGAGGCTTCATCGTCACCGAAACCCTCAATACCGAATTCCTCCTCATGCGGTCCGTGGCCATTCGATCGGCCATTTTTGTTGAGGAACTGGATACGGCGCGCCTTGACTTCGAGAATACTGCGACTGCTCCCATCCTCACTGCGCCAATTCCTTGTCTGCAGTTCTCCTTCCACGAGCACGGCACTGCCTTTCCGCAGGCGCTGATGACAGCTTTCCGCGAGCTTGTTCCAGGCGACGATACCGATGTAGCAGACGTCTTCCTGCCAACTTTGATTGCGATCCTTGTAACGCCGATTCGAGGCGATGGAGAAATTGACGACAGGGGTATTGTTCGATGTTGTCCGGAAGATTGGGTCCTTGGTCAGGTTGCCGACGATCAAAACATAATTCAATTCAGGCATCTTCAGATCTGCCATGGGCGTCCTCACGTTTCATAAACATACAACATCTTCCGCTGGTGCAGGCACAATCACCTTTTCACGCACCGTGGGGAAAACGCATTCCTCAACCGGCGGTTTTTTCCGCCTCTTCGTCGCTGTCCACAGGCTCATGTGTATCCGTATCACCAGTTTCCGCTGCTGGCGTTTCCGCTGCTGGCGTTTCCGCTGCTGGCGTTTCCGCTTCCGCTGTTTCCGCTGCTGGCGTTTCTGCTGCTGGCGTTTCTGCTGCTGGCGTTTCCGCTTCCGCTGTTTCCGCTGCTGGCGTTTCTGCTGCTGGCGTTTCCGCTTCTGGTGTTTCCGCGGCAGGCGCATCAGCTTCCTTCACGTCGGCTTCTTTTTTCTCTGCGTCGGCTTCTTTT
>JAGTUW010000073.1 GCA_018224345.1 Bacteroidota bacterium | reverse complement strand
TCTATCATGGTGAAGATCATATCGAGATGGATGGTTGCACGCGCCCGTGGCATTTCCACGACAATGATGTGCCTGACACGCCCGCCTGCGCCGAAAGACCGTATCAGCGTATCTATGCCGCGGATGGACGTTCGTTCACTGTTCCCGATACAGATAACATCCTCACGAAGAATCAGCACATCTCCGCCTTCCACTGTCAGTTCGGTGGAGTCCTGCAAGGTGCCGTCGAAATAAAACCCTTCGGCCCGGAATTCCGGGTGATGTTTGAAGATGTTGAGCATGATAATGGCTTCGGCCTCGCGCACGCGATTCGCCATGGACCCGGTGAGCACATTGCCGTGCACGCACATGGCGGCATCACGCATGAAAAAGAAATTCGGCAGAGGGGGAAGTGAGTACAGGCCGCTGCTCAGGTAGCGTTCGAGTGTGTCGCTGCGCTTGACAGTCCCGTGAATGAGGCGGAAGGAGAGGTCAGCGTTACTCAGATCGAGAAGCTCCCCTGCAAGCTCCGGATATCCCGCTGCCACACAGAAGGTCGTGACAAGCTCCTGCCTGGCCGGTGGAATGGCGAGAATTTCGCGGAGCAGTGTAACGAGTTCATAGGTGTGACTGACCTGGTTGAGGACGAACTCCAGTTGATTGTGTTCCTGCAACGCGCGTGGCAGGTGCAGAATGTCGTCATAGAGAACCTCAGAAGCGTTTGACGGTGTCATGCGCTCGATTTCCGCCCCGGGTTGATGCAGTATCACTTTTCGAAGACGGCCGATTTCAGAATTGATACAGATCTTGCTCATTGAGAATCCAGCTTGTGGTTCCGTGACGTTCCTTCTCTTCGATCAATATTTTATTATATTTCCTCTGATACAAACGATATCTGTGCTTTCAGATCCGACCCGGGTCGAATCTGTTCTGATTGTGGTCGTACCGTCACATTTGAAACCAAGGAGAACCATATGGCAGCCGATAAAGAATTCGATCGCGGAGACGAGGATGTGACAAAATCCGCGTATGACAAATATGC
Organism: Bacteroidota bacterium; assembly: GCA_018224345.1. Lineage (GTDB taxonomy): Bacteria > Bacteroidota > Ignavibacteria > SZUA-365 > SZUA-365 > SZUA-365. Next base: position 4,951 of record JAGTUW010000073.1, on the reverse strand, counting down.
CGAACAGGAAGACGTCGATCCCCGTTGTATTCCCATAAAACTCGATGGCCCCGTGCCGGAACACGATGCAATCGAATACCCGGATTACCCGGCGCATGACCATGAAACCTGGAGTACATTGTACATGCGACAAGCCGAGCAGCTTCCGGGTCGCGCATGTGAGGAATATCTCGAAGGCATGCGCCTGCTCGGGCTGACGCCTAACCGTATTCCCGTCCTTCGCGACATCAGTCTTACCCTCAATGAAATGGTGGGTTGGCGGGTGGCGCGTATTCCGGGTCTGCTCGATACCAACGACTTTTTCAGTTTTATGGCGCGCGCGCATTTCCCCTCGACCGATTACATCCGTCAGCCGCATGAAATCGAATACACGCCGGCGCCGGATTGTTTTCATGACATGTTCGGGCACATGCCCACGCTGACAAACCCGTTTTTCTCGAAATTCTTTCAATACTTCGCACAGACCTTTCTGCGTGTCAGTGATCCGCTGGATATCCGCCGGCTCGAACGGTTTTACTGGTTCACTGTCGAATTCGGTCTGATCAATACATCGATCGGGCCGCGGATTTACGGCGCCGGCATATTGTCTTCGCCGAAGGAAGTTCTGCATTCTCTCTCCGGCGAAGTCGAAGTTATCGACTTTCACCCTGAACGGCTCGGAGCACAGGAATATGAAGTCTGGCATCTGCAGCCTCTTCTTTTCGCCATCGAGAGCTTTGAACAACTGGAGAGTGAATTCCGGGCCTGGGCACGACTCAAAGGATGGGATTCCTGAAAGGAATGAAACTCGATTACCTGTTTTTTCCCGAAGACCTCGATCGCGCCGATTATGCAATGATCGGATTGCACGGGCGCATGGCGAACAAACATGCCTTCTTCCCCTTCGTCAGACAGATGGGTTTTTTGCATACACGTTGGGTGTTGCCGTCCGCGACCTTTGCCCGGGACGACGCTCCCGACATTCACTGGTGGTATGACAATGACGCGCAGGATGCAGTCGAAGTGCAGCGCAGTCGCGACCTGATCAGCGACCTCATCGCGCAACAGATCGACGACGGCATTCCTCCGGAGAATGTGTTCCTCATCGGCTTTTCCCAGGGTGCGGTCATGAGTATTGATACAGCATTGTGCTATCCGAAACGTCTCGGCGGTATCGTCTCACTCTCCGGATACGTCATTCACCCTGACATACTGCGCAAGGAACGGCATGAGGCAAATCAGCGTATCCCGGTTTTTCTTGCCCATGGAACGCGTGACCGCATTCTTTCCCTGGATGTAGGCCGTGAGAATCGCCGGATCCTCGAAGACATGAACTACGATGTCGAGTATCACGAATATGATACCGGACATCGCATCAGCAGCGACGAAACACGTGATATCCGCGCCTTCCTGCACAGACATATGTACGGCATACTGCCCGACGACCCGCGCCGCATCAACGAACATGTCGTCGCATTCTGACCGCAGCTCACCAGCTTCGTGACCCGGTAGAACGTCCGTACAGAGGACGAGGCAATGACCCGTGTCAGCGATAGAATGAAAGCCGTGCGATAAAAAGATCAGGATGAAAGGCGTGTCCTGAAGCCACGATACCTATGCGTCTGAGAGTACGGGTATCGAACGGACCGGCACCGGCCCTGGCATGAAAGGTTTCAAAGGGAAGCAACACGTCAGCCCACTCCCCTGAGACCGGTAGGTCCGCACGATAGTACTGCCGGGGGATATGCATATCCGCTGTGCGCACATGCAGCCCATAGCCGTCTCCCTCGCCACTGACACGTATCCGGATCCCTGCCCACTGTGAAGCATCGAAATCGCCGCCATCCTCCCGGAGTGGAAGAGCGGCCTGAATGAAGCCCCCATTGTTTTCCAGACGAACCTCACCGCGCAAATGGAGAACGTGGTGACCATCGCGCATCGTTCGTTCAATCCGCTGCGAAGAGCGTCCACCCATCACCGTGTCCGTAAAGTACTTCCAATACGTTCCCCGAACGGAGCGCCCGTCATCGCTGGTAAAATCATCCAAAAGAAAATCCTGTTGCATGCTGTCTCCATTGCTTGCTGTGCCGCCTGTCCCTGGTGGTCCGAAGTAGATACATTCGTCTGAACCGCAGAACAGGGAGTGTTTCCCGGAGTAATGTTTTCACCCCGATTCGAGGAGGACAGAAATTCAGCCAAACAATTCGGGGTCCTCGAAAGGATGTGCCACGCGGCTTCTCAGCGGAAAACTGGTCTGGCCTGTCTGCAGCATACGCTCTACATACGGCATACAGAGCGAGCAGCGCTCTCCGAATTCAACGAATTGCTGTAAAGCAGAGAGATCGGACAGTGAATGCCGTTCGGCGATGGACTTCAATTCCTGAAAAGTCTTCGAAAAACAAATACAACGGTCAACCATGGTGTTTCATATGAAAGGTCCGCAAAACGGGTTACTGCACAGGGACGGAGCGGGGCAGGGATGAAGGATAATGTGTTACTACCACCTTTAAACATAGTTTGGCCGGAGAAGAGTTCACCGCATGCATGTTTTTTTCAGAAAAATTTATTAAGATAATTGAGTGCATTAGTCTGTTGTCCTGCGTCCATTCCTCCGGGAATACGTCCAGGCGATATCCATCTCATCTGAATCTGGAGGTTGCAATGCGTAGTACCTTGATATTTGTGTTTCTCCTTTTCTGCGCTCCGTCGCTTTTCGCCCAGAGGGAACTCGTCACTGACCGCTCTGCGCTGTTCAGCGGTTCGGGAAACTGTGGACTCTGCCACACAGCGAGTGGAGACGCAAACACCACGGCAGAGGGGGAAGACGTCTCTCCGGCGACCGGCTGGCGCTCCTCGATGATGGCCAGCGCCGCACGGGATCCCTACTGGCAGGCAACAGTTGTAGCCGAGTCCATGGAGAACCCTCAGCTCGCAGATATCATCGAGGATAAATGTACCAACTGTCATACACCTATGGGACACGAGGAAGCGCATCGGGCAGGAGCGACGGCTTACACATTGAGTGATGCCCGCCAGGATCCTCTGGCAATGGATGGAGTCAGCTGCACACTCTGTCATCAGGTCGTGCCGGATAATTTCGGCGAGACGGAAAGTTTCTCCGGAGGCTATCGAATCGCGGAAGCCCGCGTGACATTCGGCCCCTATGAAAACCCGCTCATTCAACCGATGAAAAATCTCTCCGGCTATGAGCCCGTGCATGCGGTACATATGGCACAGTCCGAACATTGCGCAACCTGTCACACGCTGTTTACTCCGTATCTCGATAAACAGGGCAATATCGCCGGGGAATTCCCCGAACAGACTCCGTATCTGGAATGGCGCGCAAGTGTGTATCCCGCGAGACAACAGTCATGTCAGAGCTGCCATATCCCCGCGCTCGACGAAGCAATGCGCATCTCGAGTATCCCTCCAATGGCAGGAGATCGTTCGCCCATCTATCAACACCATTTCAACGGTGGCAACAGTTTCATGCTCAATGTGATAAAAACCCATGCCGTCGAACTCGGCGCCACGGCGTATGATGAGCACTTCGATGCCAGTATCGAGCGCAGCAAAGCGCAACTGCGTGCTTCCGTCGCATTGTCCTCCGATGGCGCCACGGTGCAGGACGGAGAATTGCGCTTCTCCGTCGAAGTACAGAATCTGACAGGACATAAATTTCCGACCGGCTTTCCCAGCAGACGCGCCTGGCTGTCGGTTATCGTCAGGGACAGTGAGCGACGATCGGTGTTTGTCTCCGGCGTGTGGGATGAGCAGGGAGAAATAGTGGGACTCGATACGGACTACGAGCCTCATCGCAATATCGTGCGCGTCTGGGATGAAATTCCTGTCTGGGAGTCCGTCATGGGCGACGTCGACGGCGATGTCACTGCCAAACTTCTGCATGCCGCGCAGTATCTCAAAGACAACCGCATTCCACCGCAGGGCTTCGACATACACGCCATGGCAAATGACACGATCGGCGTCGTCGGGGTAGAGGAGGACGACGATTTCAATGATTTCGACGGAAATGAATACACGGGCCGGGACGTTGTACACTATCGGCTGCCGCTCGATCCCGAATGGTCCCCGCCTTTCCAGGTATCGATCTCCATGTGCTATCAGAGTATCAAACCAAAATTTATCAATAAACTCAAGAATTACGACGCAGTGGAAACCAGGCGCATGGTCAGCTACTACGAAGCAGTGGCACAGAAGGATCATGTTGAACTCGTCGATGGGTTATTTCTCGAAAGTAAGGATGTCAATGCAATCGGCAGCATGCAGTCTCCGGTCGTCGAATCGCTCGAACTGTATCCGCATCCCCTGACCACCGAAGCAGGTGTGGTGCATGTCAGATACGCATTGCATCGCCCGATGCACCAGGGGACACTCGTTATCACAGATCTGATGGGCCGTGAACTGCGCCGCCTGCCGTTGCAGGAATCCTCTCAGGGCATGCGTACACGCACAGTCGATATTTCATCACTGGACGCGGGAATGTATTTCATTGTCCTGCATGTTGAGAATCAACGGATGGCCGCCCCGATGTGTATTCTGCGTTGAGGTCCGCGCAATGACGGCGGGGAAGAATTTCCGGCTTGAAACTCCGGCGCCGGCAGTCTAACTTATCGGATATGATTTGGAGAAAGACGATGCTACGGAATATCCTTTTCTCGATGCTTGCCGTTCTTCTGTGTCTGCCCGCCATGACGTTCGGACAGGATGAAGGCCGCATCATATTTACAGATCCGAAAAGTGAAGACGATAAAGTGTTCACCGAAGACGACCTCGCACCCCGTGCGCATGCATGGGGTGGCGATCTCATGATCGGAGTGGACGGTTTCGGGCTGGGTTTTTTCTACAATCGCACCTTTGACGATATCATGACAGTCTTCGCCAATCTCAGCCTGTCCGAAGCCAAGGACAGCGATCAACGCGATTATTACGATCCGTACTTCGGACAGATATC
>JAGTUW010000072.1 GCA_018224345.1 Bacteroidota bacterium | reverse complement strand
GCCGGCGCGTACACACGCCCGCATTACCACATCGTACGCTCGGCCTTCGGTGTGTTGCTGGCATTTCTCTTTCTCTCCTCCCTGACCTTCTTCTTCAAGGAATGGGGATTCAGCCGCATGGTCGTGCTCATCGCAGGGGCGCTGAACTTTGCCTTCATACCAGGCCGAAGGATACTGGGCGCGCTCTTCTCTCCCGGACAGCGGGAACATCCAATTACGGGTAAACGCACTCTGCTTGTCGGACTCAACGAACAGACGCTCGACGTGCTTGCACGTCTCCGGCGTCGTGACGCTCAAAATTACCACATCGTCGGGCTCATCGACCTGAACAGACAACGGATCGGCGAAAACATCGCAAGCGTCCCTATTCTCGGAAGTATACAGAACATCGGGAAAATAATCGATGAGAACAGCATTACCGACGTGATTATCGGACCTGACACGCTTCCGTATTCAAACATCCTCTCAATGATCAGCAGGACGCGGGGCAAAAGCGTCCATTATCGCATCGTGCCGCGCAGTATGGAGTTCATTGTCGGTAAATCGAGTGTCGATCAGTTGAGTGGCGTCCCGCTGCTGGATTTCGAATACAATCTCATGCGGACATCAAATCGTGCACTCAAACGCTCACTGGACATCATTTTGTCCTTGCCCGCGATCCTGTTATTTTATCCATTCGTGTCGCTTTTCGGAGATAGCAGGCATCCCGGTCCGTGTGCACGCTTGATCCGCGGACTGCCCGCTGTGCTCTCCGGACGCAAAAGTCTGGTCGGTTATAACGCGGATCTCCTTCGCACGCCTCCCGATGTCTATCTTGGAAAGGCAGGGTTGACAGGTGTCTCCCAGCTGCGAGCCAACGAAACGATGACGCAGGAGGAACTGCTGGGAACAGAGATTCAATATGCAAGAAACTATTCGGTGTTTCTCGACATTGAGATTCTGATACGCGCATTCATGCAGTGTATCACGAGAAAACACGGAACATAGAGGAATACTTGTCATGGCAAAAACAGTGCTGGATTTCGAACGTCCCATTCTCGAACTCGAACAGAAAATCGAGGAAATGCGGCGTATGATCAATGACTTTGAACTTAATGACGAAATTGACGCACTTGAAAGACGCGTCAATGATTTACGTGTTTCGGTGTACGGCAATCTGACCCGTTGGCAGAAAGTACAGCTCGCACGACACCCTGATCGTCCCTACACGCTGGACTACATCCGTCACATGACAACGGATTTCGTTGAACTCCACGGCGACCGATATTATGGTGACGATCATGCGGTTATCGGCGGATTCGCCACACTGGACGAAAAAACCGTCATGATCATCGGGCAACAGAAAGGACGGGATACAAAAAACAATCTCTACCGTAATTTCGGTATGGCCAACCCCGAGGGATATCGCAAGGCACTCCGTCTCATGCAACTTGCAGCGAAGTTCGGGCGGCCTGTCATCACCCTCATCGACACACCGGGTGCCTATCCAGGCATCGAGGCCGAGGAACGCGGACAGGCCGAGGCTATCGCCCGCAATCTTTTCGAAATGGCACGCTTGCCTGTCCCCATCATCGTATCAATTATTGGTGAGGGCGCCTCCGGTGGTGCTCTTGGTCTCGGCATCGGTGATCGCATTCTCATGCTCGAGAACACGTGGTACAACGTAATTTCGCCTGAATCCTGCTCCAGTATTCTCTGGAGAAGCTGGGATTACAAGGAACAGGCTGCCGAAGCACTGCAGCTTACTGCCCCTGATCTGCTGGCGCAGGGTATTATTGACCGTATCGTTCCTGAGCCGCTTGGCGGAGCTCATAGAAACCATATCGAGGCGGCAATGTTTCTCAAGTCCGCACTGCTTGAAGAATTGAAAGAGCTTCGTTCGATGAAACCGGAGCAATTACGGCGCAATCGCATCAGGAAATTCGGAGAAATGGGTGAGTACGAAACCTGATGCAAACGCAAGCGGTCACTCATGATACCTGTATTCGCGTCCGCTACGCGGATACGGATCAAATGCAGATAGTCTATAACGGGAAATATTTTGAATACTTCGAAGTCGGCCGTACAGAACTTATGCGTTCACGCGGCTTTCCGTATGCGGCGTTTGAGCGTTCCGGGACGCGTCTTCCCCTGGTCGAAGCACATTGCCGTTTCCACCACCCCGCCCGCTACGACGATCTTCTGCTTCTTCGCAGTACGGTGACGGAATTACCTCGTGCGACACTGCGTATTGACTATGAAATCCACCATAAGGACGATGGATTACTGATCGCCACCGGGTATACCACACACGCATTCCTTGATACAGCAACGCTGCGTCCTGTGCGGCCCCCTCGCTTGTTTCTGGACGCGCTGTGGCCTCATCGCTGAACGCTCCGCCCCTGTGCCGTTCTTTCCTCCCCTTCCCTTCCGTTTTCCTTTCCCCTAATGCTATCATCGGACACATCTTTCCTCTATTCTGACAGAATTGTAAGCCCGGATTAAGTCTGCTGTAAGTTCCCCCGCATAACTTGCGTAGTGAATGCTGGAGAAGGTCCGGTATTTATCACAGAATCGATTCATAAATGATTTGCAGAATGGCATAACACGATAATGCATGTTTTGACCGGCATATTATTCCTGCTCACCAGCCTCCCTCTCCTTTCCCTCCCGGTACAGTCTCAAACCGGTAATCCCACCAGAACTGAAATGCTCGCAATGCTCAGATCCGGCAATCCCCAGCGTGTCAGCGATGCGCTGGATGCCATAAGGCAAACACCGCAAGCGCAGGAATTGTATGCCAATCTGTATCAACTTGCCGGATCTGAGCCCCCCTCCCAGAAGGAGGCCTCTGCAGTAGCCAAGGCGCTGGGCTTCGTGCTTTTCGTTGGCATCGATGTGCAAGGCGAGACGTTGACGATGGAAGAGTATGATCGGAAGATCCTCCGTCTTGAGAAATTGTTCGACAGTATTGATCCCGAT
>JAGTUW010000071.1 GCA_018224345.1 Bacteroidota bacterium | reverse complement strand
TTCCCCGTCTCCGACTGGCGTTCCGGCCTTTACCTCGCCACACTCACCGCCGGCGATGTACAGCTCGTGCGCCGGGTCATGGTGATGCGGTGAGGGGGATGGCAGCACCAGAGGATTGATCGGGAATGCATCGACACCGCTCTTGGACGCGTGGGGTGCGTCTGGCGATGTCGTACGAAGATCGGGGTTTGCAATGTTCAGGGTTGTGTATCTTTACCGGAATAGATGTGTTTATCTTCCATTGCGTTCCACTGTCCATTTGGCACCGGCGCTGTTTGCGTCACTGTTACAACACGGCTTTACAGGCAAATAACTCCGGGGATCCCTGACCCGGAGAATGTTATTCCGGAATAAGATAATGAAATGAATGTTTGAAACGTCTTATCTGGAAATAATTCAATAAAAGTGGTCCTGTCGGTCTGCATTAATTCCGAATAACACAGCAGGACATGGTTGTTCGCCTGCCGTTCCCGGCGGGACGGAGATGCAAAGGAGATCGATTCGTCCGGATTGCGCAATGTCAACGACGATCTGGTCCCGGGGACGGTGTCGGGTGGGGGATGCCGTGGTAGCCGGATGTCCCACCTCTGAGAAGCATTCTCATGTGACGGCGATCAGCCTTTCATATTTCGCCGAATTATGCTTTTTTGAAAGAATGAAACGTGTCAGCTTCCATACTCTGGGCTGCAAGCTCAATTTCGCCGAGACGGCGACCTTTCAACGCGAATTCGCCGCACAGGGATTTTCCACGGTCGATGCGCGCGAGGAAAGTGATGTCGTGGTCATCAACACCTGTTCAGTGACACAGAATGCGGACCGCGACGCACGCAAAGCCGTGCGGCAGGCCCTGCGGACATCACCCGGGGCGTATGTCATCGTGCTGGGCTGCTATGCGCAATTGCAGGCCGATGAAATTGCATCCATTGACGGTGTGGATCTGGTCCTCGGGAATGAGGAGAAATTCCATATCATGGACCATGCCGATCCCCGGTGGCGCAAGTCCGATACGCGCATCGTCGTCGGAGATGTCGCGGAAACGCAGAAGTTCAACGTCGCATATTCCTCGGAAGGGGGAGGCCGGACACGCGCCTTTCTCAAGGTGCAGGACGGATGTGACTACAACTGCTCCTACTGTACGATTCCTATGGCGCGGGGGGCGAGCCGCAGCGAAAGCATCGATGCCACCGTCGCGCATGCCCGGGATATTCTCGCGCAGGGCTTTCATGAGATCGTCCTCAGCGGCGTCAATGTCGGTGACTATGGAGCAGGCACGGAAAGCACGCTCTTCAACCTCCTCGAGGCATTGCTCGCACTGCCGGGGGATTTCCGCCTGCGTGTTTCTTCGATAGAACCCAATCTGCTCGACGATGACATCATCGCACTCGCCGCGGCGCACCCGAAATTCGCACCGCATTTCCATATCCCCCTGCAGAGCGGCAGTGACGCCGTGCTGCGCAGTATGCGGCGCAGGTATAACACCGCCATGTATCGCGAACGTGTCGATGCCGTCCTCGCTGCCATGCCCGATGCGGCGATCGGGGTGGACGTCATCGTCGGTATGCCCGGGGAAACCGAGGAACTGTTCCGCGAAAGCTATACCTTTCTCGTCGATCTGCCCTGTGCGTATCTGCATGTGTTCAACTACAGTGAACGGCCCGGCACAGAAGCGAGCGGTTTCAATGTGCAGGTCCCGCCGCAGGAGCGTGCCCGCCGGTCCTCGATGCTGCGTACGCTCGGGGCGAGGAAACGACGTGCTTTCTCACAGACACAGATCGGACGAACCCTGCAGGTGCTCTTCGAATCCGGAGACGAAGAGAAGGGCAGTACAGGTTTTTCGGAGAATTATGTCCGTGTTTCCGTGCCCTTCCGTCCGGAGCTGGAAAATCGTATACTCCCCGTGCACTGCACCGCCTTTGACGGAGAGGTGCTCACGGGCGTCCCGGTCACGGATGCGCATGCCGCTGAAGTCGCGCAGTCCGGGGAAGGCGTGCACGCTGCGACAACCATGAACGGGGCGACGGCATTGTAACCAATACCCCGCCGGCGTGTCCATTCTTCGTTCCTGTCTACTGTAACGGAGGTTGCCGTGAAATTCCGTGCCTGTCTCTTTTCATTTTTTCTCTTGCTGCTTTCTTCTGCATCCGCCCAGGTACTCTGGCAATCGGATATTGGCCCCTGGGGTGGCACTGTCTACGATGTCTGTGAAGCCCCTGCCGGGCAACTCCTTGCCGCGACGGCACAGGGCCTCTTCCGTTCCGACAACCAGGGGGAATCATGGACACAGATCGCTTTTCATGAACAGCCTCTGCTGAGCGTCCATGTCTCGGCCGGCGGAGCGATGCTGGTGGACCGGGAGGGAAAGCTGTTGCGCTCGGCTGACCATGGACAGCGTTGGGAAGAGGTCGCAGTGTTTCCGCCGGAGGATGACCTTGTCGCCGGGAGAGAGGCAGTCAGCGCCTTTTTCGGACACTCGTCCGGAACGCTTTTTTTCAGCAAGGGCAGGAAGACATACATTTCTTCCGATGACGGCTGGAACTGGGAGCTGCTTGCCGACCGGATCTTGTTTCTGACTGTGGAGGTCTGGTCCGAGGCGCTCGACGGCACCCTGCTTGCGGGACGACACTACTATACACTTCCCGACATGGAGGCAACACAATTCGATGTCATCGATGACGGTACGGAACGCGCTTCGGTGGCCTGCATGCTTGCAACGGGCGGTGGGCATCGCGTCGCAGCGACGGGATCCGGGAGGTGGTTCCGCAGCACCGATGCCGGTGTGAGCTGGCGTATCGCGTTCGATACCGGAAGAGAGGAAAGGCCGTTGCGCGTCTCCGCCGCACGCAATGGTCATGTACTGGCCGTCTATCCCGATGCACGCTGTTTTTACTCGACCGATCACGGAGCCACCTGGCGCGCAGCCACCTGGCGCGCAGCCACGCTGCCTGCCGGGGTGCGTACCGTACATGACCTTCTCTGCACCGGGGGCGGCGGGATGTTCATTGCCACCGATCAGCCGGGATTGTTGCGCCTCGATGTAACCGACGGTTCTTCCGAAACCGTTGTCGATCACATGGTACAGGCGCCGGTTTCCGTGATCACGCGGACGGAGGGGAAAGGACTCCTTGCCGCGCTGCCACTGCTGCAGGAAATGCGATCATATTCTCCTCCCGGGCACTGGCACACCGTTGCACGTTTTGATTTCCCTATCAGTGATATACTTTCTCTCCCCGGTGGCACAGGGTTCGTTGCCACACGCGGTGGAGGCGGTCTCTATCGTTCCTCCGACAGTGGCGGGCAGTGGGAAAGAGTGTCGGATATCGAAGGTGCATGTACTGCGATCACGCAACTCCGTGACGGGCGTCTTCTTCTTGTCACGTCCGGCGGACTGCTGGTCAGTCGTGACGGAGGGAATGAATGGTTGCAACTGCCGCAACCTGGCGACGGTGATGTTCATTGTGTATTCGAACGTTCCGACGGCAGCATGCTGCTCGGCACGGATGAAGGAGTGTTTTTTGCAACATCCGAACTGGCTGTTCTGCGTCGCGTCCGTCCCTCCTGGCTGGCCGTCACGTCGCTGGGCGAGGACGCGAACGGACGCATCTACGCCGGCACGCCCGGTGATGGACTGTATCTCAGCGACGACGACGGTTTTTCATGGAAGCAGATTGGTTTCGAGGGGGAAACGGTCACGGGTATCGTCCCGGCCGGTGCGCAGTATTGTTTCATCGCCACGCGGGAAGCTGGTGTTCATGAATCGCGTGACGCGGGCATGACATGGAAAGCGTATGGCAATGGACTGCGCAGCATGGAGATACTGACACTGCTTGCCGGTGTAGATGGGTATCTGTATGCAGGCAGCGTCGCAGGTATGGCTCGCTCGAAGTATCGCGTGCTTGCACCATTCTATCAAACCCCGGACTTCTCTCTGCTGCCCGGGAGTCCCAATCCCGCTATTGACAACATCAACTTTGCCTGGTCCATCCCCCGTCAGGGAAGTGTGCGCATGACTGTTCATGATATGCTTGGACGGGAGGTGGCTGTCGTCTTCGAAGGGGACAGGCTGGCGGGCATGCACTGGCAGCAAATCGACACGACTCCGCTCGCACAGGGGAGTTATGTGTTGTCGCTGTACTTCGAAGGCAGCGTGACGGATCGTGTATTCCAGGTGCTGCGCTGAGGTGTTGCATCGCCCGCCTATGCTTCGGCGAGGCGAGCAGGGAATAAAATGTGAGAAACCACCCCGCCTTCGCTGCGCTTCGACGGGGCAAGCGACGGGCAAGAAGGGCAAGAAAACCTTTTCAGAAGGGCGGTTCGCGAACCGCCCCTGCATTCTGTAATTCTATTGACTCATAGCTTCTGACCCTCTGCCCCTCTTACGCTCCGGGCGGGTTGCCCCCTTGACAATCAAGAACACTTGAAGCATTTTGCACGGAGCAATATTTAGTGACGTGCATATCCTCCGAACACGGGAGTCGTAACCGCATGGTGATTCAAATAAGATGAAGTGAAACAAGGACAATTCGATGAATATGCGATATTTTATTTTGCTTTTTCCCGTCATCATGTTTGCAGGTTGCGAATACGAAGCCGGGTATGGTCTCAGGCCGCCCGTTGTCGGAAGGTATACGGATCTTGATTCCGCCCTTGAGGATCCTTCTTCGGTAAGAGAACTCATTCTTACAGATATCGGTGACTCCCTTTCTCCCGAAATCGGGCAATTTCCTCGGCTTTATCATTTGGAAATACGCGATTCTCCAATACGATTTCTGCCCGAAGAGATCGGTGAATTGAAATTGACGCGATTAAAACTCGTAGCTACCCGATTGGAACACATTCCGCCGCAGATTTGGAGATACAAGAATATATATGATTTATCAATCATACGATCAACGATTTCCACTGTCCCGGACAGCTTGATAAGTTCCAATATTCATATTTTGGAGCTGAGCCTCAGTAAACTGAAATCACTGCCCGAGTGGATGCAGCGCTGGGAGCAACTCGATGGTAGTTTGATCCTGGATAACTGCGAATTCGAACATTTTTCTGCAGGTGAAAATGCTTTCCCCGGTGTTTGGCAGATGGGATTGAGACGTAACAGTCTTCGGACATTTGAAGCAGGGCCGAACAGCTTCAGATCGTTGAAGATCTTGTATCTTCATTCCAACAAATTGACTGAATTCAATGTCTCGTCCGGATCCATGAGGAACTTGCAATCGCTCGATTTGAAGTACAACAATCTGACAGATTTCCAGGTACCGATGAGCGCTTTGCCAGGATTGGAGTATCTATCTCTGACAGGAAATCCTATTCCTCCCGCATCGGTTGAAAGAATCCGGCAATCGTTTCCGAATACTCGTGTAATTTTTTAGTCTTCTCAAAGATGAGCCAATCCCAGAATAGTCTGATAACTGCAATGTTGCTGCTCGCGCTTGCGCAGGGCATGGAATTGATTGCGCAACCGACAGCCACGGATTTCTCATACTTTCCCATGCACATCGGGAACATCTGGGTATATGAAGTCGGGGTTACACCGACCTTCGAGCCAAGGACCATCCTCCGCTACGAACGTGTGGAGATCACCCACGACACTGTGCTGGCCAATGGGAAGCGGTATGTGGTGATGAATGGCGAAATTCCAATGCTGTCCTGGGTTTCGCTGGCTGGGCCTTCCCTGGTGCGGATCGACAGTCTCTCCGGGAGCGTATTCAAGTGGAGACCGTCACGGCGCAGTGCTTGTGCCGATACAGCGGAAGTTGAGATTACACGAATCGTGGTGGATTCAACAAGTCATGTATTGCTTTGCGGCAACGCGGTGGGATCATGGTACGTTTTCAAATCGACGCAGAAGGAACAGGCCGGGAAAATCGATACAATGCGGTACATAAGGACCTGGGGGTCATTTCACAGAATCGAAAGATATTCTGAAGGCATCGGTCTGAGTTCCACGAAGTTCGGATACAATCACACCTATGACGGGATACACGGATCCCTGGATTACCAGCTTGTCTACGCCAGGATCGACGGGGTACAATACTTTCCGGTGACCTTCCGCAGCTTTCATGCGGATCTGCTTCCCGGGAATCGTGTGCATCTGCGGTGGAGTACCGAACAGGAAATGCAGAATGCGGGCTTCACCGTGCAGCGCCGGGTGGGGCGGC
>JAGTUW010000070.1 GCA_018224345.1 Bacteroidota bacterium | reverse complement strand
GGCAGCGTTTCTCCGAAGTTGATCGTATTTGTCTGACGACGCATATAGGCCTTCCACGCGTCGGAACCCGACTCGCGGCCGCCGCCGGTTTCCTTCTCACCGCCGAACGCTCCTCCTATCTCCGCACCGGACGTGCCGATATTGACATTCGCAATACCGCAATCCGATCCCCAGTGCGAGAGAAATGTTTCGGCTTCACGCAGATTCCCGGTGAAAATCCCTGAGGAGAGTCCCTGTACCACATCGTTCTGAATGGCAATTGCGTTCTGCACTTCTCCTTCGTACCTGATCAGGTAGAGGATCGGTGCGAAGGTCTCCTCCTGGACGATATCGAAGTCATTTCGGGCCTCGATGATCGCTGGTCGCACATAACAGCCCGATTCATACCCCGGTCCTTCGAGCACTTCACCGCCGCAGAGCAGAGTGCCGCCCTCCTGTTGCGCCATCTCTATCGCTTTCGTGAACATGGCAACAGCCGCGGTATCGATAAGGGGTCCAACATGATTCTGCTGATCCAGTGGCGACCCGATGCGCAATGAGGCATAGGCCTTCTGCAGAGTGTCCTTGACCTGATCGTAAATACTCTCGTGAATTATCAGGCGGCGTGTCGTCGTGCAACGTTGTCCCGCAGTACCGACAGCGCCGAAGACAACGGCGGGGATCGCCATATTCAGGTTTGCATCGGGGGTAAGAATAATCGCGTTGTTGCCACCGAGTTCGAGAATGGTCTTGCCGAAACGCTTTGCGACGACTTCGTTTGCATGCCGGCCGACATTGGTCGAACCAGTGACAGACACAAGCGGGATCCGACTGTCATTGAGCATGCGCTCGCCGATTGTGGACCCCTTCCCTATGACCAGGGAAAACAGTCCTTCCGGAAGATCATTCTCATCGAGCACTTCTGCGACAATATGCTGGCAGGCAATGGCAGTCAGTGGTACTTTTGAAGAAGGTTTCCACACATTCACATTGCCACATACCGCTGCAATCATGGCATTCCAGGACCAGACGGCCACAGGGAAATTAAACGCGGAGATAGTGAGCACGACGCCAAGCGGATGATACTGATCGTACATCCGGTGTTCAGGACGTTCTGAATGCATGGTGAATCCATACAACTGCCGCGAGAGACCGACGGCGAAATCACAGATGTCGATCATCTCCTGTACCTCGCCAAGTCCCTCCTGCAGGGATTTCCCCATCTCATAGGAGACAAGGCTTCCCAACGGTTCCTTGTAGCTGCGCAGACGATTTCCTATCTGCCGCACAATTTCACCGCGTTTCGGTGCGGGTACTGTCCGCCACCATGTGAATGTCTCCCGGGCCTGTGTGATCACGGCCTCATAATCGTTTTCCGTCGCCTGATGGACACGTGCGATCGACGCCGCGTCCACCGGTGATTGAATAACCAGTTCGCCTTCACCCGCGGATTCCATCCACCGCCGGCCTGTCGAGGCGCCGAAGTTACTGTCCTTGATTCCCAAAGTCGCCAGAAAATCCATCATTACCCTCTGTTGTCTGATAAAGACATTGGTTAGGTGAAAAAAATGTCGAATGCATGTTACGGAGTGTCCAGTCTCCGTGCAAGCGAAATCAGTCCATTCGATACATTGATTTTTTCCCTGTCGCGGGGGGCGAGTGACAGGGAAAGCCCACGCAGCAGTGATGGCGGTGCGTGCTTCCCTGTCATCGTTCTGTGAAAGACGGGGATAGCTGCTATTGACTCAGAGAATTCCGGCGAGCAACTCCTCCATGGTCTGGAGCAGAACCGCATGATCGACCGGTTTTGAAAAATAGCGGTTACATCCCGCTTCCAGACAGCGGTCGCGATCCGAAGAGAAGGCATGCGCTGTGACTGCGATCACCGGAATTTTCCCGTAGCGAGGAATTTTCCGGATATCGCTGACAAAGTCCAGTCCTGATTCCTCTCCGCCGAGGGAGACATCGGCGATGACAATATCGATGTCACGATTCATAACGACGTCATGGGCTTCGGCGACGCTTTCGGCGGTATAGACATTGTAATGCTTACGCAGGGTGATTTTCATGAACTGCCGTGTGTCGGAATCATCTTCTATGACGAGGAGATTCGGCAGTGCGCGCTCGTCCCGGGGAATGTTCCGTACAGGATCGATTTTCTCTTTCTTGACAAATTTGGACACCTTCGGCAGATGTTCACTTGAAATGATCAGCGACTCAGGCAGAGTCAGTGTGAATATCGACCCCACACCACGCGCACTCTTCACGGTGATACGCCCCCCTATCTGTTCGAGGTAGCGGCGCACCAGCGCGAGGCCCAGTCCGACGCCCTCGAAGGCATGTCCCGGAGTGTCATTGGTCGGCGAGCTGATCTGAAACATCTTCGTCTGATAATCTTCGGATATTCCCACCCCGGTATCCTCTATATCGATGGCGAGTTCCCCGGTATCACGTTGATAGAGCCTGACCTCGACATACCCCTTGCGCGTGAACTTGACGGCATTCTCGAGCAGACTTTCCAGACTTCGTGACAGGAAGGTTTCATCGGCCCGCACCTTGACATTCCCCAATTGGTTGTCGAAAGACAGAGCCAATGATTTTTTCTCCGCCATCAGTTTAATTTCGAGCAAGCGCTCTTCGATAATACGGGGGACAGAGATTTCGGTATCCTGAAATTCTATATTGCCGGTCTGCAGCCGGGAGATATCCAGGATGAGGTCAATTGATTTTGTCAATCGTTCCGCGGATTCAAACACGAAGCTGAAATACTTGTTCTGATCGATGCTCATACTGCTTTTCAGCTCGGACGAGATATGGTTCAGATAACCGATCATTATATAGAGCGGTGTACGAATTCCGTGAGAGATGTTTGCGATGAATGCATCCTTGAGTTTGTCAGCGGCCTCGACACGTTCCTTGGCGTCGATGAGAGTCCGTTCGATATTCTTGCGCTCTGTGATATCACTCATGATGGCAATGAAATGGGTGACATTGCCGAACTGATCCTTCACTGGCGTGATCGTTCTTTCTTCGTGATAACGGGAACCGTCCTTTCCCTGATTTTCGAATTCACCGTGCCAGGCTTTTCCGGCGATCACGGTGTCCCACATATCGTTCATAATCTCATTGCGCGCGTCACCCGGATTGAGTGTGCGGAGATTCTTTCCTGAGGCTTCCTGCCGGGTAAAACCCGTCAGTGCCGTAAATCCGGGATTGACCCAGATGATATTGCTGTCATAATCGGTTATCACGATGGCGTTGGCCGCTGCTTCGAGCGCTGCTCCCTGTAGTTTCAACCGCGATTCCGCGTCCATCCTGTCAGTAATTTCTCTGACGATAGTCACGGTCTGATCCATCCCGCTTGGTGCGATACGCGCTTCGAAATAACGCATACCATTCATGAAAGGAATGGAATATTCCTGTACTTGCACTTCCCCGGTGCGAATGGCCGTTTCGAAGAAGGGTTCGAACTGCGCCATGAGTGACCAGGAGAATTGTTCACGCGTCATGTCGGATTTCAATTCGCCGGGAGGAATCAACAGAACCGGATCAGGAGAATATATCCCGCTGCCGTCGCGGAGCAACATCAAATCCGGCAAGGCGCTCAACACTGCGCGTTGGCGTGATTCGGAATCCCGCAGGGCTTCCTCGACACGGCGTCGTTCCTCGACTTCCTCGTGCAACTCCTTCGTGCGTTCGGTCACACGTTGTTCGAGTGTCAGGTTGACCGATTCGAGTTCGTCATAGGCCTTGCGCAGATTCTGCACCATCTGATTAAAGGAAAACGCCAGATGCCCGACCTCATCCTGAGAGGAGACCGGAGGTGCCTGCTCATAATCTCCACGTGCAATCTGCTCGGCGGTCTGCACCATGGTACGAAGTGGATTTGTCACCACTGTCGAAACCGCGATGACAGTCGCGACACCGATGAGGAAAATAATCAGGCTGATCAGTGCAATCGATGTTTTACTTTCGTCAAGACGTTTGTGGACATCGCGCATGGAAAGTCCCAGAAATACCGTTCCGAGTTGTTTCCCCTGTGCACGAATATCCGCCCGGACTTTGCAGGCACCGGAAACAGGGCCAAAGGGATCGGCAACGTCTGCATATTCGGCTTGCTCGGCGATCGGTTTGTTGATCGCTTCGACAATATTTCCTTTTGTATCGACAACGAGAAGATAGAGAAGAAGCGAATCCTGGCTGGCGTTCCTCAACGCCAGCTGCCGTTCCTCGATCGCATCGAGATCACCATTCTCCCCGAGTAGCATCACTGTAGTGCTCGCGAGCGCTTTCGCCCTGTTGAGTATATTCTGTTGATCCTGCTCCTTGAGGCGGGAGGGAAAGAAAATGAAAATAAAAATGGAGATGGTCCAGAACAGCAGTGAAATAACCGCTGTCAGCTTCGCCCGAATGGAAAGATTCGCAAAGAGTTTCATAGTTCCGTGTTACTCACATTCTTCCTGTCTGTATGAACCGTTCTCCACATATCGGTGATTCAGTCGGAACGATTCTGCTTTGCCGCCTCGATCTGTCGAAGCAAGCCACGACGCAGTTCGTCAAGCCGCTCTGATTCGCGTTGTAATGCGTTCTGTCCCGACCGGATCTCCGCGACGCGACGTTCGACCCGTTTATCTATCGGAGGAACAATATCCGCACGCAGAATGATAATCAGTTCTTTTTTATCAACAGAGACTTCTTCATAGCCGAAGAGATAGCGCAGGCCGAACACCCACCACGGCAAATCCTTGAGAAACGGCACACCACGACGAATGATCTTCGCCTCGTTGGTCACCAGTCCGCCGACGACGGTTTCTTCCTGGTCGATGAGGATGACCGATGTGGAAGCAACGGTTTTATTTATGACGGTGGAGACCGGGTCAGGTTGGAAGCTGCTGCGTTCGGCAGTGATGTCGAGTTTGACGAATTCGAGTGAATCCTGGATCAGCACGGTCGGGGTCACCTCGATGATGGTACCGGTACTGAAAAAGCGTTCTACTGTATTGCCCGAAAAATCGCGTTGCTTGATGGAGATATCCTGGCCAACCTGAATGCGTCCCTTCTCTCCGGAACGTACCGTGATATTCGGACTTGAGATCAGCTCGCCGAGATTCTCCGACTGCAGAGCCTTCAACGCGGCCAGGAGTTCAGCCGTGCCGTTTCCTATCGCCAAGGTCGTAATGTTGCCGAGTTCGATTTCCGTCTGTCCTTCCTCCCCCTGATCGTTGGCGTGAAACGAAGTCGTTCCGGTTGTCGAGACCTCGAAACCGACTTGCGAAGAAGGTGTCGTATTTGTGAGGAACCAGTCGAGTCCGAGTCTCTCGAGTTCGCTGCGATTCGCCTCGAAAAAAACAGCCGCGATCTGTACTTCGCGTGAGACCAGTGCCTCGGCGACTTCGAGCGGATCCGTAGCCTTTCCGCCACCCGCTCCCCTCGTTTGCAGTTCAGTGACGCGAATGAAATCTTCGGTTTCCGTGTACCAGTGACCGTTGATCCTGAGCACGAGTTCAAACGCATCCTGCCAATGCATATGCGTGATATTTACTCCGATCTGATCAGTGCTCGAACTTTCATTGAGCAATGGCTTGTTGCGAAAGCGCTTGCTTGCATTATTGAATATGTCCATGGCCTGATCAAAGGTCGTGACAGCATCCATGGAAATCAGTTCTTCGGGAGCGGTGTAGGCCCGTACGGGCAACCTCTCCTGTGCCGAAGCCAGGAGTGTCACGATAAAGAACAGCGGGAGTAGAATGTAACATGTCTTCTTCATGATTATCACCTTATTTACGTTTCGAACCGAGAAACTGATTCTCGAAACGGAGCGTGAGTATGTAGCGTTCGATAATGCCACCTTTGTTCAGCATGAACATGACCTGTCTGCGCTCAGGCATGATGCTGGATACATACCCCAGATATACCTCGTCTCCCTCGCTGAGCATGATAAGCTGATTCTTCTGATCGCTGATAAATGCGCGACCTTTCATAATCGCCAGCAGCGTGGACTTCTCGACATTCGGAAGATCAAAGGTATTGGGGGGTATCTCGGGAACAACCAGAGAACGGAACGGATCATGCGTGATCGATGCGAATCTTGTCTGTGCAACCGCCGGCGTCTCGAAGTCGTCCGCAAACGGTTCCTGGTCGGAGTAATAGGCAAGCAGATCAATATCGAATTGCACGGTATGTGTGATCCTGCCGCGTTGATCATCAACCGCATGTACTTCGCGGACGTCAAAGTTACGGAGTTTCATGAGACGGGGACCGAATTCAAGAAACTGGACCAGACGGATAAAGCTTTCAAAAGTCCCTTGCCCGGCAAGGTGATATCGTGTGTACCCACAGCCATTCTGCTCTACCTGTTCTTGCGTGAACACATTGAGATCGAGTTCCGGACTCTGCGCAAGTATTGCATTGAGATAGACATTGGTATTGCTTGCGGTCTCCTCGGTGACGAGGGTGCGTGGCCGTTGCCGCCAGGATGCATTCAGCAATTCGACGCGTTCCTGCACAGAGACAAGCCGTTCGAACAGGTCATCGGCGTCACCGAGCTGCTGCTGAATCACAGCACGTTCTTCAAGCAATTCCTCGATACGCGTTTCCTGGTAAAAAAAGATATACGCGGCTCCACCGCCTCCGACGAGGAGGAGCAGGACGGCCAACACAATACTGTTTCTTACGGCATAGGGCATGTGTAATCCTCTAACTTGCCTCTTGGAAAACGTTTTCGGACTGCTGCGCAGTTGTAACCTGACCAGTGTTCGGCCTGGGCGCCGGTGCGGTTCTGACTTCGCCGAGAGCCGTTTTCACCGAGTCACGCCAGCGTGCTGCGCGGGAATTACTGTACGGATACGTACTGTCCTGTGAGAGATGGATGTCATACCGGAATACTTTCGTCTCACCGATATCCTGTACAGTAACTTCACGCAGACGAGTCGTGCCGATACTCGTTGCGAAGGTTGGAATACTCACACGGCGGAAGGCATAGCCGACGATGGCCAAGCCTCTCCCCTTGTCCATGCTCATCTCACTCACCCAGATATCCTTCAGGGCGGAGGTCCCCTTTGAAAGCGTATCTATCGTTTCCGTCCAAACTTCACTGTTGAGCAACAACGTATCCAGCGTTGTCGTCGCCTTCAGGATAGCTTCGGACCGCTGTTCGAGTTCACCGATCTGACGCACGATCAAATCCTGTTCCTCGATCTGCCGTTTTTCATAATCCAACGCGGAAGTCAGCGTGGCGATCTCCGCTTGTTTCTGCAGTCCAATCACTGTCATGGCAGTCACCGCGACGAACAGCAGCAGGAGGAGCAGCATACCGTGCCAGGCGAGTTTGAATCGTTTCTGCTCGTCGCTGATGCGCTGTGGAAGGACATCCAGCCTGTAAAAATGGGGGTTCTTCGGCTGCAACTGTTGCCAGGCGAGCGCGATGGGCACCAGGTAGGAATTCATCTCTCTGAGAATATCCTTGTTGTCGGAATCCCCGACACGCAGACGTTTCAGGGAGTGAAACACCACATCCGGATTGTTCTCGAGTATCTCTTCCTTGAGGCCGATTTCCTCGGCTTTTCCACTGAGCACGACTTTATCCGGATTCAGATACCCTGCACTCTCGGCACTGAGCTCGATGCGATTATACAACGTCGAGACCAGATGGGCGTCATGCGCCCCCTGCTGAATCGGTGGCGCCATGTAATCGACGTCGTGCCCGCGCATGACATAAAAATGCGTCACATCATCGTCGACATGAATCACGTGCATGATTTCATCGGCATCTGCACGAAAATGGACGCGCACCATGTTGATGAGTGCGATGTCGTTGCTTGTGACAAAGTCCAGTCTCGGCGGACGTTTCTGCCCTCCCTGTGGCGCAGTACAGAGTTCGAGCATCGGTGAGTCCTCGATGCGTACGACCGCCAGCGCCTGTTTCTCTCCGGCCTTCGTCAAAGCGATATCTTTTTTGGAAAGCTCGACATTGAGCGTCTTGCCGACCTCTTCGATCACCCGGTTGCGGAGTTTCTTGGGATTGTCTTTTTTCTCCGATGGAATAAGCAGCGTACGAACATACGGCAATTCGAGTCCGAGCGTAAACGAGGCATTTGGCAGATAATGTGTCGAAATGAACTCGCGAACGGAATCAAGATCGATGCTCCCTTCGTCTCCTCCGTCAGCAGGTGCGACAGCATCGTCCTCAAAAGGATTATCAGCTTTCTTCGGCGCCTCGTCATCGATGGGAGCGGCAAATTGCTTGACGGGCAACGGCATCGAAGCAAGATCCAGCACGTTCAATTTCGTGCCCACGCGACCGAGTGTCGCCAGCCGCAGCAAGGCCCCTTCAATGGATATTCCGATGCAGATTTCCTGTGGTCGTACCGCTTTACTCATACTCTTGTCCGCGCGACAATCAACTGATCTGTTTGCTGATCAGTTGTCTGAGCCGCTTCTTGTTATTGGCGTAATTCAGTGCTTCGTCAATACTGATACGGTTGCTCTTCAACAACCGGTACAGATCCTGTTCCATGGTGATCATGCCGAGCGCGCTGCCCTCGGTGATCATCTGGTAAATCTCACTGATATTCCCGTTCTTGATTGCCGCCCGCACGGAGGGAGTGACGATAAGCACCTCCTTGGCAAGAGCGCGCTTTCTGTCCACAGTCGGAACGAGCTTCTGGGAGATGACAAGTCGAAGGACGTCAGCCAGGCGATTGCGCACGCGATCCTGCTCGATTGGTGGAACCTCACCGATAATGCGATCAAGGCTTTCGACGGCCGATGAAGTATGCAGTGTGGAAAACACTTTGTGACCTGAGTCGGTGATTTCCAGCGCCGCCATGATGGTTTCCGGATCGCGCATCTCACCGATCATGACAATGTCCGGATCCTGACGCAACGCCTGTACGGTACCGTCCTTGAACGACATGACATCGCGCCCGACTTCCCGATGACGGATCACCGAGCGTATCGGTGTATGCACATATTCAATTGGTGCGCCGATAATAATGATATGTGCATCGACGGCATTGTTATTTGCGTCAATAATCGCGTCCAGTGTAGTACTTTTCCCCGAACCGGTAATACCGGTGACGAGAATCAGTCCCTCTTTTGTGTTTTTGAGGTTGACGATATTCGTGATGTTGGGGTGAAAACCATAGCCGGCGTAGGGACGAATCTCCGAGGTAATGGCACGCATATTCATGCCGACGGCGTCCAGATCAAAATAGGCTGTTCCGCGATAACGGACTCGCTCCCCGTTCTCTTCAACGTTATAGGAAAAATCCAGACTGCGTTTTTCCAGCAGGACCTGTCGCTGCCGTGGCATGATCAATGCCTGGATCAGCACATCACAGTACGGAGTCTTCAATACCGGCAGATCCTTCTGCGGGAGCTTGTTGCCATAAACGCGGAACCAGATTTCACCACGCGTACCGAAACTGCCGACATCGATATCCGATGCTTCGAGTTCACGCATACGAGCGAGAATTCGTTCGTAAAACATGCGCAATACCTGAATGGCCTTGTCATCGAGCGACTCGAGTTTGGCAGCGATGAACTCCTGTTTCTCGGTTCCGAAAAAATGCGGTGGCATGTCCCGTACTACATATTCCATGACCTTCATGGCATTGGACACCATGCGCTCGGCAATAACCGGCTCAGCCTGCTTTGCCGCAGGCATACTTCTGCTTGATGTGGCACGAGATACGGTGACTGGATCCTGACTCATGTTCTTGCTCTTCCGCTGTACACAGATTCAATTGAAGTTTTTGCTGTTCTTCTCAACCTGTGCTTCACCTTATTATCCGGATGCATTGAAATATAACCATTTAAATCAACCGGGGGAAGCATCAGAAAAAAAAAAAGAAAAATTATTCGACTGCTGATCACTGTCGGGCGAGAGCTGCAGGGAAGTCATTTCGTCTGCTGCAGGTCCCGCACGAGCTTATTCGTAATACTTGATGATTTCCACTTCGAGGAGACCGAGATTGCTGAGAATCGTAGTCAGAGTCTGGTAACTGTAGCGCAGTCCCGGATTGCCACTGAGATGCACGTTGGTCACCTGCGCTGAGGTATTGTTGCCGACCCAGACCGTCCCGAGTATATTGGGAGTACCAGATCCGCCGAGTTCAATCTTCACGTCGCCTGCCATGGTGAGAATAATTCCCTTCCACTCAATCTTTCCTTTCATGATAAGCTGACCGTCCACGACAAGAATGCCCGCACCGGTGATCGTGCCGCCCCACTCGAGGTCGCCGGGGACATATACAATCTCTGGTTGCTCAAGCGAACCTATCACCCTGTTGTCGGAATACTTTCCCGCTGCCATGGTGATCGTCGCCAGTTCCTTGTAGAATGTGTGCAGTTCCGAAAGATTCGATGAGGAGAAGGAGCCGACGCTGCCGACACCACTTTTCCCGATGACACGATCCGAGATACTGCCGCCATCGGCGTTTTCAAGTTGTTCCTTCACGTCCTGCACGGCTTTATCACTCTGCACACCGATACCCTCGACGGCGGGGGCGCTTCCCTTGGACCCGTCGATGTTGTAGTCATTGCCGTCGATGAGAAATGCTTTCCCGTCACTGGTCACTTCGACACTGTCGCCGAAAACGGTGAGTGCGCTTTCGACCGTGGGGAAAATCGAACTCAGTTTCGCCTCGAGCATGGAATTGTGTGTCACATTGTTGATTCTCCCGGCAGCGATCACGCGAACGGTATCCTCGCCGATATCCTCGATACGGACAGTCACGCTTCCGCCT
>JAGTUW010000069.1 GCA_018224345.1 Bacteroidota bacterium | reverse complement strand
GGCTACGGTTTCGAAGCTGACCAGGGTCTTCGCAATTACACCGTCTTCGGGAAAATCACCGGCGAGGCTGAACTGGATACGAAATAAGCTGCATAGATTTGCAGGTAGTTAAGAGATAAGAGTTAAGAGTTAAGGGTCAATAGAATTACGGAATGCAGGGGCGGTTCGCGAACCGCCATACCATCACCATCACCCCGGATCATGGTTGATGCGCGGTCCCGATCTCCATCGACCCGTTCGCATCCCGGGACTCCCGACATACAAGAAAGTCCTCTGTGAACCCTGCCTGTGCTCCGCAGGAGCAAAGCGAAAGCGGGATGGTGCAATTGGTGCAATATGGACTGATCATTCGGGCAGGGCGGGGTCGACAAGTACGACTTTCTCACGATCGATAGTGACCGTGCCCGCTGGAGCGCCTTTGGGTTTGCGCACGTATTTCTTTTCTGTCCAGGCGACAGGAACCCGTTTGGCCTTCCTGTGTTTGCTGTACCAGGCCGCTATCGATGCGGCCTGCCGAATAGCTTCTTTGGATGGTTCCCCCGCGGCGCTGCCGACTTTGATGACGACATGTGACCCGCCGACACCACGGGCATGAAACCAGAGGTCGTTCGGGCGACTGTGACGTAACGTGAGGAGATCATTGTTTGCGCTGTTCTTTCCCACCCACGCTTCGAAACCACCAACAAGAATGAAACGCCGAAAAGGAAAGGGATGTTCATCTTTTTCTCCCTTCGGGGTCAGTCCGAGTTCTTCCATGATATCCGTATACTCCTTGAACAATTCCTTCAGCACGCGCATGTGTTCGGCAGTTTCCAATCCGCTGCGAAAGTCAAGCAAGCGTTCCCGCCGCTGTTCCATGCTTGTACGGCGCTCGGTGACGTAAAAAATAGAGGCACGCGTACTCTGCGCCTTCTCAAAATAATGCTGCGCATTTTCGAGTACCGTCGTCCCAAGTTTGAGCGGTATGCTCACCACCAATCGCATATCCTTGAAAATATCCGGCACAGTCATGCGTCCGGGCTGCTCGGGCTGATCATAGAGATGAATCATGAGAAGATTCCCGAACTTCTCGTATTCATCCGCCTGGCGACGCAACTGTTCCGGCTCGGCAAGCTTGCCGAGCGTGCGCCCGACACGCGCGGTTTCATTGTCCACGGCTTTGCGGACGCGATCACGCGTGCTCGCAAATTCACCTCCACTGAAATGACGACGCAGGAAAAAGTCTATTCCCTCGAGAGCAGACGGGAATATGCGCAAATCCGTCTCAGTGAGATCATGCATGCGAATAAGAGAGAAGGCGACCGGTTGTTGCTCTTTTATATACACGTAACTCTGCCCGGCGTCGGCTTCCTCAAGCATGTGCACAAGTACGTTATGGATGTTCGCAATTGCGTCTTCGGGATTGCTGGCAGTATCTGCCGGCGATTGTGCATGCCGATGCAGCAGCTCCGTTGCGAAGCGTCCGCGCAGCCATGGATAGATGCGGCGCAAGCCCGCAGCGATATCGCCATGGGAATGCTTCACACCATCGGCGAGATCCGTTCGTTTTGGCGGGAGAGAGAATACGCCGTACGGACGACTGATGACCTCCACCGCATGTGCATACTGTTTATATGCATCGAGAAATGATGTCCCTTCGTAGAGCAGGAAATTCGCGCGAACGGGAAACAGCAGTGCATAGGCTGCGCGTCCTGATTTCAATGCGAAACGGATGATACGGTCGTCACCGGCGATTTCCACACTGTCGAGACGGTCCCCGATGAGGTCCGGGAGCAGGTCGAGTGAGTTTTTGCGTGCACGCGCGAATTCATCTTTGAGCTGCAGGGATGCCATCCGGGGAAGCATTGAAAAAATAAGCCAACGGTGTTGCTTGTCCTGTGAAAATTCGATCACAAGCTCATTCTTGTGTTGCGTGAACACCTCTTCGATGCGGGCACCGCGGAGCGCTGTGTCGAGCTCTTCCGCGATCCGCATATATGTCAGCCAGTTTGTGAACACCGTTGCATGCGCTCAGGATTGTTTGACACGGATAAGCGAGGGTTCGTAATCCCCGGGCTTCTCATATCCCAGCAGATTGAGCAATGTCGCCGTCACATTTGCGAGTCCCGGCTGCTCGATATTCGTATGTTCCCAACGACGCTGTCCCTCGGCATCGATGATACAGAAAGGAACAGGATTCAGCGTATGGCTGGTCTTCGGGGTACGTATCCCATCCTTTTCAGTGAACATTTCATCGGAATTCCCATGGTCTGCGGTGATGACGGCGATGCCGTTGAGCGCGAGCACTTTTTCGACGAGGCGGCCGACACATGCATCCACGGTTTCGATCGCCACCACAGCCGGTTCCAGTTTCCCACCATGTCCGACCATGTCGCCGTTGGCAAAATTGATACGGCCGAACGCATAATCTTCATCGAGCAGAGCCAGTGATGCCTCGGTGATTTCATGGGCTTTCATCTTCGGCGCTTTGTCGAAGGCAATCCGATCGGATGGAATTTCGACATACGTTTCAAGTGACTCATCGATGTAACCGGAATTGTTTCCATTCCAGAAATACGTGACGTGACCATATTTCTGTGTTTCCGAAATCGCGAAACTCCTGACACCTGCGGCGCAGAGGTACTGTCCGATGGTGCGCTCGATGCTCGGGGGATTCACCAGATAGTGTTTCGGGATGTGCAGGTCGCCGTCATACTCCATCATGCCGGCGAAGGTGATGTCGGGGAGCGGGCCGCGATCGAATTTATCGAACTCCTCCTCTGTGAGCGCACGGGAAATTTCTATCGCGCGGTCGCCACGGAAATTGAAGAAAACCACTGAGTCTCCATCGGTAATACGGCCGACAGGACCGTCGTCGTTTTCGATGACAAAAGCATCGAGATACTGATCGGTAATTTCCTCGTCTTCGTCATAATAGGTCTGTACAGCTTCGCTTGCGCTTGAGAATGCACGGCCGATACCTTTGACATGTGCATCATACCCACGTTTTACTACCTCCCAATCGGCATTGTATCGATCCATGGTCACGACCATGCGTCCGCCACCGGATGCGATGCGATAATCGAGGCCGCTCTCCGAGGAAATATCCGCGAGTTTTTTCTCCAGCGGTTCGACATAGCGCAGCGCCGAAGTCTCATCGACATCGCGTCCATCGAGCAGCGTATGCACACGCAGCCGGCGGACTCCTTCCTGCTTCGCCCGGTTGATCATGGCGTACAGATGATCGATATGAGAATGTACGTTCCCGTCGCTGAGCAGGCCGATGAAATGCAGCGTACCGCGTTTGGCATGCCGTGTGGTCATCGAGCGCCAGAGATCGCCTTCGAACATACTGCCGTCTGCGATTGCCTGGTTGACCAGTTTTGCGCCCTGTGCGAACACCCGGCCGGCGCCCAGGGCGTTGTGCCCCACCTCGCTGTTGCCCATATCATCCTCGCTCGGGAGTCCCACAGCGGGACCGTGCGCCTTGAGCTGGGTATAAAGACCGGACGTGAAATACCGGTCGAGATGCGGCTTGCGTGCGAGGTGG